>DAOVVL010000107.1 GCA_030637205.1 Thalassospiraceae bacterium
GGGCTGCGAACACGGCGTATGCGGGGCTTGCACGGTACGCATTGATGGCAGCACAGCGCGCGGCTGTTTGACGTTAGCGGTGCAGTGCGATGGTAGCGAAGTAGAAACCATCGAAGGCGCATCTGAAAGTGGGCGCATCAAAGACCTTCAGGAAAACTTTATTAAACGCAATTCCCTGCAATGCGGTTTCTGCACGCCGGGGATGCTGTTAACAGCAGACGAGTTGCTGCAGGAAAATTTGGCGCCCACGCGCGAACAAATTCGCGAACGGATTTCCGGGAATTATTGCCGTTGCACCGGTTATGAAGCCATCGTCGATGCGGTTGAACTGACCGCCAAGCAACGCCGCGGGGAGGCTTAGGATGAATAGCAAGCCCGGTGTTTCCCCTCTCGACAGTCCCAATTCCTACATCGGCAAGACTGTCCCGCGCCCCAATGCCAAACGTTTGGTGCAAGGGCGTGGCAACTTTGTCGATGATCTTGAATTGCCGCGCATGGTGCATCTGGCATTTTGCCGTAGCCCCTATGCCCACGCTGAGATAGCTTCCATTGATAAACGCGAGGCCGAAGCCCTTGCGGGTGTGGTTCGTGTGCTCACGATGGATGATCTCAAGGATTATTGCACCCCATGGGTGGGAACGCTGGATCATCTTAAAGGCATCAAGTCGGCCGAACAGTGGCCGCTTGCCAACGGCAAGGCGTTTTGGCAGGGCGAGCCGGTGGCCGCCGTGGTCGCTACATCGCGCGCCATTGCCGAAGATGCAGTTGAACTGATAGAAGTCGAATACGTTGAGCTGACCCCCATCACCGATATGCACACGGCGCTTGCCCCCGAAACCCCGGTCATACACCCCGAGCTGGGCGACAACCTGTGTTTCGAGCGCAAGATTGACGAAGGTGATGTTGATAAGGCCTTTGCCGACGCGGCTTATGTGGCGGAAGAAACCTTTACGTTTAACCGCCACACGGGCGTTACGCTGGAACCGCGCGCCATTGTCTGCGACTACAATCCAGCCGATGAAGCACTGACGCTTCACATGTCGGTGCAGTGCCCGCACATGTCAAAAAACCTGTATGCCAAGCACTTGGGGCTGAATGAAGATAAGGTTCGCGTCATTTGCAATGATGTCGGCGGTTCGTTCGGTATCAAGATCCATACCTATTCCGACGAAATGGCAGCGGGCGCCATCGCAGTAATGCTGGGCCGTCCTGTCAAGTTCACCGCTGATCGTCTGGAAAGCTTTGTTACCGACATTCACGCCCGCGACCACGAGGTTAAAGCGAAAATGGCCTTTGCAGCCGACGGCGAAATGCTGGCGCTGGACTTTGAAGACATTACCGGCGTTGGGCCATATTCGGTTTACCCACGCACCTCGGGCATTGAGCTCAATCAGGTGATGAACCTGACGGCAGGGCCGTACAAGCACAGGAATTATCGCGCCCACGGACAAGTTGTGTTTCTGAACAAGAACGTCATGTGCCAGTACCGCGGTGTGGGCCACCCCATTGCGATCGCCATTGGCGAACATTTGATGGATGAGGGTGCGCGGGGGCTTGGTTTGGACCCCGTTGAGGTGCGCCGAAAAAGCTTCATAACGGATGATCAGTATCCGTACACCGCACCATCGGGTGCCATATATGAGCGCCAGTCTCACATTCAGTGCATGGATAAACTGGTTGAGATGATGGATTATGACGGGCTGCGCAAGCAACAGGCCGAGCTTCGCGAAAAGGGTATCTATCGCGGCATCGGCTTTGCCAGCTTGATTGAGGTTACCAACCCCAGCCCCGCTTTTTACGGTGTTGGCGGTGCGCGCATTGCATCGCAGGATGGCTGCACCATCCGTCTGGATCCTACCGGCGGCATTACGTGCATTACCGGTGTTACTGAACAGGGTCAGGGAACCGAGGCAATTATTGCGCAAGTGGCCGCTACGGCCGTTGGCGTTCAGATCGAAGACGTGCGGGTGATTACCGGCGATACAGATATCGTGCCTTACGGTGGGGGCACCTGGGCATCAAGGGGTGCCGGCATCGGCGGCGAGGCCGCGTTGCAAGCGGGCAAGGCCCTGAAGGAAAACATCCTGAAGGTCGCCGGGGTCATGCTTCAGGCCGAACCTTCAACGCTGGACATTCAAAAAGGCAATATTGTTGACGCGGGAACCGATAACGAACGACTGCCGCTTTCGGAACTGGGCCGTGTTGCATATTTCCGGGGCGATACGCTTCCCCATGACCTGCAGCCCGAACTGGTCGTGACCCGTCACTTTGTATCAAAGGGCTATCCTTTTGCATTCACCAACGCGTCCCATGCCTGCTATCTGGAAGTCGATACCGATACCGGCATGGTGAAACTGTTGAAATACTGGGTCATGGAAGACTGTGGCACCGTGATCAATCCGCAACTGGTCGCCGAACAGACCCGTGGTGGCGTGGTGCAGGGTATTGGACCGGCACTTTATGAAGAATGTTTGTATTCGCCCGAAGGCCAACTGTTGAATGGATCGCTGGCCGACTACCTGGTTCCGATGGCGGCCGAGATGCCGGACATCATTGTCGGCCACATGGAAACGCCAACCAAAACTTCGGAACTGGGCGCCAAGGGCGTGGGCGAAGCGGGCACCGCCGGGGCACCGGCGGCGATTATGAACGCAATCAATGATGCGCTTAGCCCGCAAAAGGTAAAAGTGGCGCACATGCCGTTCACACCAGACAAGATTTTGAGAGCACTAGGAAAAATATAACAGAAATCAAATAATCCGGAATAACCGGAATCCAACATTTAGGGAGATCCCTCTATTCGGGATGAACATCGTCAATAAACTGGAGACGAACTATGAGTGATAAAAAACAGACGACTAAAAAAGGCGTAAGTCGCCGCAACGTCATCAAGGGTGTTGCTGCGGGTGCAGCAATCGTGGCCACAGGCCCTGCGCTATTTAACATTGCCAAGGCTGATGGCCATGCCATCAAGATCGGCATGCCGGTTCCGTTGACCGGGCCGTATGGCAAGGAATCACAGGAACAGGCCCGTTGCGCGCAGATCGCTGTTGATCAGTTCAACGCAGCAGGCGGCATGGGCGGACGCATGGCAGAACTGCTGCCCCGCGATACCAAGCTAAAAGCCGGTGAAGCTGCAACTCGTACGCTTGAGCTGATCGAAAAAGACGGCGCCGACTTCATTTGCGGTTCGCTTTCTGCTTCTGTGCAGTTGGCCATCAATGCGGTGACCAAGGAACGCAAAAAGATTTTCATGTCTATTTCGCAGTCCGATGGTATCAACGAAGCCAAGCACTTCTCGCGTTACACCTTCCACGAAGCCATGAACCCGCACATGACCGCGGGCGCAGTGGGCCGTTACGTGTTCCCGCGCAACAAGAAACGCGTTGCCTTCCTGATCGCTGATTATGCCTACGGCCATGAAATGGCTCGCGGCTTCAAGCGTGCGGGTGAAGCAGCTGGCATCGAAGTGGTTGCCGAAGTTAAACACCCGTTGGCGACCAAGGATTTCTCGACTTTCCTGCCGCAGATTCAGGCAGCCCGTCCAGACGTTCTGTGCCTGTGCAACTTTGGTTATGACCAGTTGAACTCGCTCAAACAGTCGTCGAACTTCGGCATGAAGGAACAGATGTTGATGGTTGCCCCGGCGCTGCTCTACAGCCAGCGTTTGTCCGGTGGTGCAGATCCGTACGAAGGTGTTATCGGTGGTACCAACTATCACTGGACCCTCGAAAACTCCATCGCGTCTTCCAAGGCGTTCAACGATGCTTACCGCAAGTCCAACAACGGCATGCCGCCGTCTGATTACGGCGGGTATGGCTTCTCTGGCGTTGCCTCGCTGCTGAAAGCCGTTAAAGCTGCCGGTTCTACCGACACCGATGCGGTTATCACGGCCCTGGAAGGCCTTAAGTATGATAACTATAAAGGTGGACAGCGCTATCGCGGTTGTGATCACCAGTCGGTACAGGATGTCCATATCATTGCTTCCAAGTCGAAGAAGGATATGGCGAACGATTACGACCTGTTCGACATCCTGCATACGGACTCTGCTAACGAAGGCGTTCTTCGCACCTGCGACGAACTGTCTAAACTGACCTAAGGCCCTTTGTTTTTCGGTCCCGCTTCCCGCACCATCCTCCCGCGGGAAGCGGAACTGGAAAACAGCTATATTGATTATATAATTTTCTTGAATTTTTTGAGGCACTGTTGATGGCCAATATTTCATTGGAACTGCTGGCATTGCAGACATTCACCGGGCTGGCGCTGGGGTCTGTCTTTGTGTTGTTGGGCATTGGCCTGTCGTTGATTTTCGGCTTGCTGACCGTGGTGAATTTTGCCCACGGTGCTTTTTATATGCTAGGTGCTTATGCGGGCGTGTTTTTAATCGGGCTGACGGGAAATTTCTGGCTTACGTTGGCATTGGTTCCGGTTGTTGTTGGTTGTATCGGTCTTGGCGTTGAACGCTTTCTGGTACGCCCACTTTATGGACGCGGCATCGACTATCCGTTGCTCCTCACCTTTGGTCTTGGCCTCGTCCTGGTGGAACTGGTGCGCATAACTTACGGCCTTGATGGCGTTCCTTTTGATACGCCCAAGGAATTGCGCGGCGCAACCGACTTAGGTTTCGGATTTTTCCCGACTTACAGGATCTTCATTATCGGAATAACGGCGTTAATCGTCACCGCGCTATGGCTGTTTATTGAAAAGACATCCTTTGGTCTGGTTATTCGTTCCGGCGCGCGCGATCCCGAGATCGTTCGCGTTCTGGGTACTGATATTTCCAAAGTTTGGCTGATCGTCTTTGCCATTGGTACCGGTGTTGCCGGACTTGCGGGCGTGCTGTCGGCCCCCATGCGAAGCGTAATCCCCGATATGGGTACCACCGTGCTGGTCGAAGCTTTCGTCGTGACCGTTGTTGGCGGCATGGGCTCGTTGGTTGGTGCTGTGGTCGCCGGGCTGTTGGTGGGGGTGGTGGTTTCCATTACTTCACTGGTTGCGCCTGAACTATCGGATCTGTCCATGTTTGTGCTGATGGCATTGGTATTGCTGATTCGCCCACAAGGCCTGTTCGGCAAGAAGGGGTTGATGGGATGAGCGATATTCCCATGCGCGACACCGAACTTCAGGTATCTGGCAACCGGCTGGCGGGGATCGTCAGGTCCATCGCGCGCCATCGCGTGCTAGCGGTGTCTGCATTTTTATTACTGTTCCCGCTGATCATGCCCTATGAGGCGCTGGCGGTGAACATTCTGATTTTTGGGCTATTTGCGCTGGGCTTCAATCTGGTGTTTGGCTACATGGGTGTGCTTTCGTTTGGCCATGCGGCTTTTTTCGGGATTGGTAGCTATGCGACCGGCATCGCCATCGTGCATCTGGGCCTTAGCTGGTTGCCAGCTATCCTTTTAGGGGTGGCGGGTGCCGGCGTTGTAGCGATGATTATGGGCGGCATGGCGATCCGTTCGCGCGGCATCTATTTTGCCATGGTGACACTGGCGTTGGCACAGTGTGTTTATTATCTGGTTTACCAGATGAGCGACTGGACGGGTGGCGAAGATGGTCTGACAGGCGTTAAGGCGGGTGAAATCAACTTAGGATTTTTCGAATTCAACCTGGTTGATCCCACGGCTAAATACTATTTCATGTATGTATTTGTGGTCATTGCGATTTTTTTATTCTCTCGCATCCTGAACTCACCGTTTGGTGCGGTGCTGGAAGCCATTCGCGAAAACGAAAACCGGGCGCGGGCATGCGGCTATAACGTACTGCTGACCAAATGGTATGCGTTCGTAATTTCCGGCCTGTTCTGTGGGCTAGCGGGATCATTGAACGCGCTGCACCTTTCCGTGGTGCCCATTGAATCGCTTCATTACCACCTGTCGGGTCAGGCAGTAATGATGTCGCTGCTGGGTGGTATGGGAACTTTCTTTGGGCCTTTTGTCGGTGCCATGGCGTTTTTGTTGCTTGAAGATATTATTACGACCATGACAACCCATTGGCCGCTATTTCTCGGCACGATCTTTATGATCTTCGTTCTGTTCTTCCCCAAGGGTATTTGGGGTTCGGTCTTGCACTGGATGAAACGATGAGTAACGTCCAGCAAGCCAACGACATTATGCGTGCCGAGAACGTGACCATGCGTTTCGGTGGCTTTACGGCGCTAAACGATATTTCGGTATCCTTTCCGGTTGGCCAGTTGACCGCCATCATCGGCCCCAATGGTGCCGGTAAAAGCACCCTGTTTAACGTGCTGTCCGGCGCTTTCCCGCCCAGCGAAGGCAAAGTGGTGTTTGAAGGCAACGACATTACCGGTACGCCCCAGCATGCGTTTGCGCACCTTGGCATTGCGAAGTCTTTCCAGATAACCAACGTGTTCCCGGAACTTACTGCGCTGGAAAACGTGCGCATTGCCATTCAGGCGTTGGAAAGCCGGTTCGATATCTGGACCCCGCGTGCCAAATTGACGGACATGCGTGAACGTGCGGGCGCTTTGCTGGAGCTGGTCGGCCTTAACACCCATCATGATCGTCAGGCGTCGAACCTGGCCCACGGTGAACAGCGTGCGCTTGAAATTGCGCTGGCGCTGGCGTGCAATCCGCGTTTGCTATTGCTGGACGAACCCACAGCGGGCATGAGTCCCGAAGAAACCTTTACCATGATGGACCTGATTACCAAGCTGGCATCGGAACGCACGGTCATTCTGGTCGAACACAAGATGAAGCTGGTGATGGGGATTTCAAATCACCTGATCGTTCTGCATCACGGCGAATTTCTGGCCGAAGGCACGCCAGATGAAATTCGCGCCAACGCCGAAGTGCGCCGTGTGTATCTGGGGCAGGGGGATCAC
>DAOVVL010000188.1 GCA_030637205.1 Thalassospiraceae bacterium
CAGCTCAGGGCCCCGGCCAGCGGGCCTGACACCATAGGGCCTTTAGCCCTTTACCTTGGAGCCTTCGTGGCTATACTGCGCGCCAATTCGGACCCGGGGCGACTTTGCCCCCCATCCGCACTTTTATTCAAGGAACCCACCATGAGCGATACCCGCTTTGATGTGATCGGCATCGGCAACGCCATTGTTGATGTGCTGTCCCACGCCGACGACGCTTTTATCGAACGCCACGCCATGACCAAAGGCACCATGGCGCTGATCGATGCGGACACGGCGGATCGTTTGTACGCAGACATGGGTTCGGCCATTGAATGTTCGGGTGGCTCGGCCGCCAACACCATTGCCGGTCTGGCAAGCATGGGCGGGCAGGGCGCGTTCATCGGCAAGGTCAAGGACGATCAGCTTGGCGGTGTGTTCCGTCACGACATGGACGCCATCGGCGTGCATTTCCCAACCGCCCCCGCAGCGCAAGGCCCGGCCACGGCACGTTGTCTGATCAGCGTCACACCGGATGCCGAGCGCACCATGAACACGTTTTTGGGTGCGTGCGTCGAACTTGGCCCCGCAGAAGTTGACGCACAAGCCATTCAGGCGGCGAAAGTTACCTACCTTGAAGGTTATCTCTGGGATAAAGACGAAGCCAAGGAAGCGTTTATCGCGGCGTCACAAGCCGCGCACGAAGCCGGGCGCGAAGTATCCCTATCATTATCTGATCCGTTCTGCGTTGATCGTCACCGCGAAAGCTTTCTCGAACTGGTGGAACACCACGTCGATATCCTGTTCGCCAACGAAGACGAAATTTTATCACTATATAAAGTCGAAACTTTTGATGAAGCCCTGCAAAATGTGCGCGGCCATTGCAAAATTGCGGCGCTGACGCGTTCCGCCAAAGGATCGGTGGTTCTCAGCGGCGATGAAGTGCATGTGGTTGACGCTGAAAATGTGGACAAGGTGATTGATACCACCGGCGCCGGTGATGCGTATGCGGCGGGTTTCCTGTTTGGCTATACCAACGGCCACGCGCAAGACCTGGCGCATTGTGCGCGTCTTGGCAGCATTGCCGCAGCAGAAATCATCAGCCACTTTGGTGCGCGCCCCGAAACACCCTTAAATGAACTTGTTGCCGATATTTTCGGCTAAGAAAGAAACTGAACAAATGAAAATCAAAAACATCGCCATTATCGCACACGTTGATCACGGCAAGACCACACTGGTTGACGAGCTGTTGAAACAGTCCGGCACCTTTCGCGAAGGCCAGAAGGTTGCCGAACGCGCGATGGATTCGGGCGACATTGAACGCGAACGCGGCATCACCATTACCGCCAAACCGACATCGGTCGAATGGAAAGGTACGCGCATCAACATTGTGGACACACCGGGCCACGCCGATTTTGGCGGCGAGGTCGAACGCATCCTGTCCATGGTCGATGGGGTGTTGTTGTTGGTTGACGCTTCCGAAGGCGCGATGCCGCAAACCAAGTTTGTAACCGGCAAGGCGTTGAAGTTAGGGCTCAAGCCCATCGTGGTCGTTAACAAGGTCGATAAGCCCGAACAGCGCGCCTATGAAGTGCAGGACGAGGTTTTTGATCTTTTCGCGGCGCTCGATGCCAGCGATGCACAGCTTGATTTCCCGACCATCTTTGCATCTGCCAAGAACGGTTGGGCGACGTCAGAACCCGATGGTGCGCAAGAAAACATGGACATCATTTTCGAAACCATTTTGGCACACGTTCCCGACCCGAAAATGGATGATGACAAGCCGTTTTCCATGCGTGTCACCACACTGGAAAGCGATAACTTTTTAGGCCGGGTGCTGACCGGGCGCGTTGAGACCGGCGTGGTTAAAACCAACATGACCATTAAATCCATGACCCGCGGCGGTGAAGTGATCGAACAGGGCCGTGTGACCAAGCTGTTGTCGTTTCGTGGCCTTGACCGGGTGCCGGTTGACGAAGTGTCCTCGGGCGATCTGGTCGCCATTGCGGGCCTCACCAAAACCACTGTGGCCGATACCATTTGTGAAGTTGCCGTCGAAGAACCGCTCGACGCCCAGCCGGTTGATCCGCCAACGCTGGCCATGACCTTTTCGGTGAATGACAGCCCGTTGGCCGGCACCGAAGGTTCCAAGGTTACGTCGCGCATGATCCGCGATCGTTTGTTTAGCGAAGCCGAAGGCAACGTGGCGCTACGCGTCACCGAAACCGAAAGCAAGGATGCGTTCGAAGTTGCGGGCCGTGGCGAACTACAGCTGGGTGTACTTATTGAGACCATGCGCCGCGAAGGTTTTGAGCTTTCCATCTCACGTCCGCGTGTTTTGTTTCAGGAAACTGACGGCAAGAAAATGGAACCGCTCGAAGAAGTCACCATTGATGTGGACGAAGAATTTTCCGGCATCGTGGTTGAGGCCCTGAGCCTGCGCAAAGGCAAGATGATCGAAATGAAACCGTCCGGCGGCGGCAAGACGCGCCTCGTGTTTCATGTGCCGTCACGCGGCATGATCGGTTATTACGGCGAGTTCCTGACCGAAACGCGCGGCACCGGCATCATGGCGCGCATGTTTCACGAATATGTCCCGTTCGTGGGCAAGCTTCCCGGCCGTCGCAACGGCGTGTTGATTTCAAACGCCGGCGGCAAAACGGTGGCCTATGGCCTGGCCGGTCTCGAAGGCCGCGGCCCGTTGTTTATCGGTTCCGGCATCAAGGTTTACGAAGGCATGATCATTGGCGAACATTCGCGTTCCGGCGATCTGGAAGTGAACCCGATGAAAGCCAAACAGCTGACCAACGTGCGCGCATCGGGCACCGATGATGCGGTCAGGCTGACCCCGCCCAGGCGGATGTCTTTGGAACAGGCCATCGCCTACATCGAAGACGATGAACGCGTCGAGGTCACGCCGGAAAACGTGCGGCTCAGGAAACGTCACCTGATCAGCCACGAGCGCAAAAAAGCGTCCCGCGAAGCGGCGAAAGATTAACGCGCAACCTTTGGGGTGACGGCGATTGGGCTTGGGGGTTAAACTCAGCCCATGTTGCGCATCACAGAAGATCTTGAAATTTCCGAAGACGCACTGGTGGAACGCTTTGTGCGCTCGCCCGGTGCGGGTGGACAAAACGTCAACAAGGTATCCACTGCGGTGCAGTTGCATTTTGATGCAAAAAACTGCGCGGCCATTGACGATCATGTCTTTGCCCGCCTGAAAACGCTGGCCGGTTCGCGCATGAGCAAGGCGGGCGTGATCCTGATTTCGGCCAACCGCAAACGCACCCAGGAAATGAACCGCAAGGATGCGCGCGATCGCTTAAGCGATCTAATCGCCAAGGCCATCGTGCCACCCAAACCGCGGCGGCCTACGCGGGTCAGTAAAAACCAGAAGAAAAAGCGCGTCGATAATAAAAAATGGGCCAGTGCGGTTAAAAAAACCCGTGGCCGGGTGCGCCCGGAAAACCATGACTAGGGCGCAATACTGCCCCATTAACCCAATTTCAAGGCCGCATGGGGCTTAATAGGGGGCAATTTTTGAGGCCTAACCGGAGGGCAGACCATGAGCGGCTGGATTGATACCAACGAGCGCGAACACAGCTGGGGCACCGCGGCGCGCGCGTTTATGCATCCGAAGGTCATCGCGCTTTTGTTTTTGGGCTTTTCAGCCGGCGTCCCGATCCTGCTCATTTTCTCAACTTTATCAGTATGGCTGCGCGAAGCCGACGTGGCGCGGTCCACCATTACCTTTTTCAGCTGGGCCGCCTTGGGTTACGGCTTCAAGTTTGTATGGGCGCCGCTGATTGACAAGTTACCGGTGCCGGGCTTGACCCGTGCGCTGGGGCGTCGGCGTTCGTGGTTGCTGGTGGCGCAAATCGCCATCATGGGCGCCATGGTTGTGATGGCATTAAGCGATCCCACGAAAAGCCTCACCGCCATTGCCATCGGCGCTGTGATGTTGGGCTTTTCATCGGCCACACAGGATATCGTCATTGATGCGTATCGCATCGAAGCCGCGTCCAGTGAACTGCAAGGCATGATGAGCGCCGCGTACGTCGCGGGCTACCGGATCGGCATGGTGGTCGCGGGCGCGGGCGCACTGGAGCTCGCCGGTATTTTGGATGTGATCGACGGTTATGATTACGCCGCATGGCGCACCACGTATTTTGCCATGGCCGGCGTTATGGTTATCGGGGTGATTACCACGTTCGTTATTTCCGAGCCGGAAAACAAATCCGAAAGCGCGCATCTGGAAACGGCCAGCGACTACGCGCGCTTTTTAGGCCTGTTCATTATCGCCGCGGGGGTCTTCATCGCCGCGTTCTGGCTCTCGGCCGATATCACCAAGGCCGCTAAAACTGCCATGGTTGATAGCGGCATGATTAAACAACTGGCGGGCTTTTTGGTTGAAACCACGCGCCTGATCGGTGCCGGTGTGGCGGCGTTTATTGCCGCCACCGTGCTGATCAAAACAAATGTGGTGCCGCGCGAAATGGTGCGCGTGACGTACATTGCGCCCTTTGCCGACTTTTTCGATCGCTACGGAAAAGTTGCGCTGCTGATATTGGCGCTGGTGGCCACGTACCGTATTTCCGACATCGTCATGGGCGTCATGGCCAATGTCTTTTATGTGGACCTTGGGTTCGAGAAACAGGAAATCGGGCGCATCTCGAAATTCTTTGGCCTGATGATGACCATCGGCGGCGGCTTTCTCGGCGGGCTGGTGATG
>DAOVVL010000053.1 GCA_030637205.1 Thalassospiraceae bacterium
ATGACCAGGGAGCTGACGGATTTTCTGGCCATCATGCCGGCGGCTTCGACCACCGGCGTCTTTGCCGCGACGGTCGCCAATGGTGTGTGCATAACGTCACCCACCAGATGGCGGTAAGGGAAACTATCGAGACGGGCCAGAGCTTCGCTTTTCATCTGTTAAGCTTACCCCAAAATGCGCCTTAGTTACTTCCGAATGTGTAAATGAACCTGGAGAGCTCGCTTTCCAGCGGGAACGAAAGCATGCCCATGACCTCGTATCCCATCAGAGCCGGAACCAGGTAAAAGCGGAACATAAAGAAAAACCACGCGATATAGAGCGGCACGATGGGGCGGATCAAAAAAGGCGGGGTGATCTTGGCAAACAGGTGCAACAGCGGATTTGTGAACTTCACAAAGACTTTCATGAAGAAAAATTCTGAATCTTCGGGCAAAAATATGTTCATGGCGGACCGGCCAATAAGGGTCCACATGATGGTACCCAGAAGATAGTCGACCACAATTACCCAGAGCGGAAAGGCTTCTTGCACAAAAATACTCCTTGAAAATCAGCTGAGGCAGAAATTGGATAAAAAAACAGGGGCGAAGCCGAAGCTCCGCCCCTGATTGTTTTGGCTGAAACTTAGTGTTTCGCCGAAAGCACAGTCTCACCAGACGGGATGCGCATATCGTCGACCATCTTCTGCGTTTCCGCATCAGGTTCTTTGGTCATTAGCGTAACCACTACCATTGAGACAAGGCTGATCGGCATACCGATGATACCAAAGCGAAGGTGATCGATGCCTAGCCACAGGTCCATGCCGCCCCACTTGATTGCGATAAGGTATGCTGTACCGGACGCAAAGCCCATGAACATACCTGCAATCGCACCAGGACGGTTAGCCCGTTTCCACCAGATGCCGAGCACCAGCGGGAAGAACAGACCGGAGCAGGCGAAATCAAACGCCCACGCCACTGCACCCAGGATACTCGTCAGCTTGAGGCTGGCAACAAACGCAGCCGCCGCACCAATGCCCAATAGAAGGACACGAGCAACGATCAGACGCTTTTTGGTGTCGGCTGTCGGATCGATCATCTTGTAGTACAGATCGTGCGACAACGCGTTGGCAATAGCCAGCAGGAGACCATCAGCCGTTGACATGGCAGCAGCCATACCACCAGCAGCCACCAGGCCCGAGATCACATACGGCAGACCGGCAATTTCCGGTGTCGCCAGCACAACAATGCCAGAGCGCATGAAGAACTCGTTAATCTGGAGGATTCCATCACCGTTGCTATCGGACAGTGCAACCATGCCAACGTTGCTCCACTTCTGGACCCATTCTAGCGCCGCTACATCAGCAAATGCTTTGCCGAAAATACCCGTAGCAAGGTTTGGATCGAGAAGCTGCAGCTTGGTAAACGTAGCAAGTGCAGGTGCCGTGAAGTACAGCAGGAAGATGAACAGCAACGAGTATGCCACAGACTTGCGCGCATCACGTACCGACGGGGTAGTGAAGTAACGCATTAGAATGTGCGGCAAGGATGCTGTACCCGCCATCATGCAAAGCACGAGGGTGGCAAACTTCCAGTTGGCCATCACGGTCGAACCCGCTGTTGCGTGTTCGACGGTCAATGCCTTAAGCCCGGCAAAGGATTCTGTCGGCTTCAAGATACCAACCTGATGAAGCGCTTCCAGTTCGCCCAAACGTGCAACCGCAGCACCGTAAGAGAACTGCGGAATAGCGCCGAAGCCCTGCTTGTTGGACATCCAGATAACCGGAACCACGTAGGCGATAATCAGCACGATGTACTGAGCCACCTGGGTCCAGGTCACAGCCCGCATACCGCCAAGCATGGAGCAAAGCAGGATGCCTAAAAGGCCGAACCAAACGCCGACTTCAAACGGAATTTGCAGCGCACGAGAAGCGATGGTGCCGGTAGCGTTAATCTGCGCCGTCACATAAGTGAAGGACGCAACCGCCAGCACGATAACCGCCATCAGGCGTGCAAGGTTTCCGCCGTACCGGGTACCGATATAATCGGGAACCGTATAACAGCCGAACTTGCGAAGGTATGGCGCCATTAGCGAAGCGACGAGAATGTACCCGCCGGTCCAGCCAACCACAAACGCGAGGTAGCCGTGACCGCCAAAGTAAATACCGCCTGCCATAGCGACAAACGAAGCACCGGACATCCAGTCAGCTGCCGTTGCCATGCCGTTGAATAACGCTGGAACCTGACGGCCCGCAACGTAGTACGCTTCAACCTGCATGGTTCTGGAAAGCCAGCCGATACCGGCATAGATAAAGATGGTGAAGGCAACGAACAGAACACCAATGGTTTCTGCGCTGACTCCTATTTGTTCGAGAACCGCCATCAAAATGATGAAAAGTATAAACCCGCCGGTATACATACCGTAAATTTTAGGCAGGTTATCGATGAAGTTATTATTCATGATCTTCTCCTTTGATCTCTATGCTGCCTAAATTCACTCGTCTTCAGCGACGCCGAATTCTTCGTCAATCTTATTCTGGGCATAAGCCAAGTAGAAGATGATGATGACGAACGCGGCAAGTGAACCCTGTGCGGCCATGTAGAAGCCGACCGGGAAACCGATGAAAGTGAAAGCGTTGAGGTCACTGGCGAACCAGTGGACAACAAAAGCGAAGAAAAACCAAAGTAAAAGAACGGTGATCGTGAGGCTTCTGGTTTTAGCCCAGTGAGCCGCGCGCACCTCGGGTGATATGTCGGACATGCAAAAATGCTCCCCTCTATTGAAACAACCCTAACGGACGAAACTGTCCGCGGTACTCCCTAAGTCTTGATCTCATATTCGGCCAGTTCATGGCCCGGACTGCAAATTGTGGAATTTATTTTTGTATTTTTTCCAGCAACCCGATAATACTCATGCCACCACTTCAAAACTCCAAGCACAGGGCCGGAATCTGTGGAATAATGGCCTCAGTTTGGTAACACCAATGATTCGGGAAATCAATTTTAATGTTCAAAAATCTAAGGAAATTGGCGCAGGGATTGGCTGAGGGACTGGCCGAGGCGCTGTTTTTCATCGCTTTGGCACTCAGGGCCTTCAAGTTCTGGAAACGCGATTCGCCCATCGTCTCGGTAGCAGATTTAGTAGGCTTTACGGAAACCAGAGCTAAATATGCCACCCAGACCACCTTGTTTGGATATATCAAGACCCGCTCGGGCACCCAATACAGCCGCCTGTTCCAAAACGAGCTGTATGCCCAATCCATCAATATTGCCAAATGGGAAATTTATCTGGCCGCGCTGGGCGATCTGGCCGTTTACACCACCGCCAATATCGGGATGAAAACCGCCGCCAGCGACGCAGAAATGCGCAGCCTTTCAGCCCACCTTGTCGATCAGATCTTGTTGAACGAACCCGAGGTCCCCAAAGACCGCTCAGGTGGTTTTGATGATGTTCGGCCCAAATTTGAAGTTCGCGCCGGTACCGTGGCGTGGAAAACGTGCGCCACCGGCGAAGCGGCGTTTAACAGAAGCATCGATGCCCTTGTCGAATGGGCGCCTATTTCAGACGAGTTGAAAAAGTACGATGTTCAGATCGTCAAAAACTCGCTGCGCTTTAAATGGAAAACGGTTCGCGACCAGTTCGAGCCCCTGCTCGATAGCGAAGCCGTCATCAATGATTGGCGGTCTATATATAAAGAGCGCGAAACGGGCGAAGGCAAAACCGCCACCACCACGCAGCCGGCCTAGAAATTTTCCTGCATCTTGCGCACATGTTCGATTTTTGAACATGCCTCAACCACGCGGCGCAACGATGTAATGCCGCGCCCCTCCAAACGGTTGAGCATTTTGCGAAACACCTGTGCGGTGGCAATGGAATCACCCAACGCCGTGTGGCGCCCTTCGATCACAATGCCCATCTGCTGGGCGATGCCGTCCAGCGTGTGGTTATGGCTTTCGTGATCGAGAAACACCGACAGTAATAAAGTATCGAGAACCAGGTTAGGGAATGTGATGCCCGTGGCCTGTTCCTTCAGTTTCAGGAACTTCATATCAAACGCGGCGTTGTGGGCGACCAGGATGGCGTCGCCGACAAATTCGCGAAACGAAGGCAGAACCTCGCCAATCGGCGGCTCATCTTTGATCATGTCATCGGTGATGCCGTGATACTGGATGGAATCCTTGGGGATCACCATTCCCGGATGGACCAGCCGGGAATAGACTTCGACCTCGTTCACGACGCCGTTTTGAATTCGAACCGCGGCGATGGAAATGATCTCATCGCCTTTGGATGGAAACAACCCCGTGGTTTCGGTATCAAACACCACGTAGTTGAGCGATTTCAGATCCGCACCGCTGATTTCATCCCAGTGCATGGGCTGATTCAGATCCTGAAAATCATAAAATTCAGGTCGCGCCGGAAGACTGCGGTGATCCAGATAACGCGCCCGGATCAAACGATCAGCCAAAAACCAGAATATGGCCATCAAACCCAGCCCCGCCCCCATCAGCCCCCATAAGGCAGGCCGTTGCACGGTGTCGAAGAACAACAAAGCCGCCGCGCCAAAGCTGGCGGCCCAACAAAGCCCGCTGGCGCCAAAGGCCAGCCCGACAATGCGCCGGATGCTCATTTCACGAAAATGGGGGATGTGATCCATATGGCTGAACGTGCTCCCAAAAAACTGCCTGAAACTACAGCAAAGGTCGGAACAGCCGGTCAGTCAAGGGGCTTGGTCAAGTCAGGTCAAGAACAGGATCAAAGACAGCTATTGGGCGTTTACACTGTGGAGCCGATCAATGATGGCGCCAATGTCTTTGGACGTCACACCGTGGAGAATTTCGCCCCCGGCGATGCGCACGTTCGGGCCAATTTCACAATGGCCCAGACAAACGACGGTATCGATGATGACATCCAGATCGCGTGTCAGGGCTTCGGCCTTCAGCTCAGCCAGCAGGCTTTTGGAACCCCTGGCCGCGCACGATGAATGAACGCCGCTGCGAAAATTGGTGCAGACATACAAGGTGGCCGCTGGGCCTGATTTTTTGGGTGTTGTCAGCATGCCTACAAAAGTGGGGGCAACTGCCCAGCACTTCAAGGATTTCCGACTATCCGGTCATCAAAGAAGCCGAGTAGCTGATATGGCCGGGGTTGATGGACCTGAGTTTGCGTTCCATGCTGTAAAGCGATGCTTCCAGCGCATAGGCCACCGCACCGCTGCGCCCCGATACATGTTCCTTGATTACGGCTTCAAGCCCCTGCACCGAGGTTTCGGCAACTTCCAGTACCTGGCCGCGGTTGCCTTCGGTACCTTCAAATGCGGCTTTCAGGGTTCTGGCCAGCGCCGAGATCAGCGGATAGTTCATGGCGTCGCCTTCGCGGACCATGCGCAGCGAATGGGTATGCAGCACCGAAAGTGCGCGCCCGCGATGTTCACCGCCATCAATAATAATCTTCAGCGCATTACGCATGGCTTTGACATCATCCGCGATCCAGTCGGCATAATCCTGATTGTAATCTTTTAATAACGTGCTGGCCCAGCTCAGGGCGCTGCGATCAATGCTTTCGCGGGCATGACCGGCCATGATCTGCTTCATGTAATTGGGCAACGTAAATCCACCCAGATCGGGATGCGTGCCCTGGCCCAAGTCTTCGTTGGTGATATCGCGCATCAGGCGATGTTCGCTCAACACCACGTCGCCTTTGCGGCGCCGTCGGTCGGGCCCAAAATAAGTGCTGTTTTTCACAAACACCGGATTGCTTTTCAAAAGCGCCAGCAAATGTGCTTTCAGTTTATCCATCGTAAACGGTTTCGCCATCACCGAGTTGATCCCGGCTTGGCGTGCCTGTTCAACTTTTTCCGCATCCAGATTGCCGCTAATAATCGCCATGGGCATCAGACGGTTTGGTGAATGGACGCTGTTGCGCACCCACTTGGCCAGCATCAAGCCGCCCACCGGGTCCATGTCCCATTCGCTGACAATCAAATCGACTGGCGGGGTTGAACTGTTCATGGGCGAGCCGACACTTTGGGTCAGGTGCATCATGGCCATCGCGCCATTGCTGACCGATCGCACATAGCCGAAACCAATTTCGTTGAGTGCCGAAACAAGAATGGTGCGCGACGAGGCATTTTCGTCCGCCACCAAAACAGAGCAGTAGTTCAGTCCACTATCCATACTCAATCCCAAAGACCAAATTCTTAAGGGCCCAATCCCTTTAAACCAGCGATGCGCCCCAACACATGGCCTCCGTCATAGTATGAGGGTTGATCCCTAACGGTTTCTAAACAGGACAGCTTTTTTGTTTTCCCTGCGTTGTCCGCCTTGACCTTCCCCCTGCTGGAATGCTCATATTTGCCCCGTCCGAGCCCCCAACCCCTCAAGGAGCCACCTGCCGCCATGCCCAAAAGCCTTCCCGCCCTGTTTGTGACCGCGTTATTGTTACTTGGCGCAGGTGTTGTCATCTGGAAAATGGTGTCACCGTCTGAACCGCGCTCTGCTCGGATCGCGGTGCGAATGCCTGAGCTTTCTACCCAGGCCCAGCGCGGCCAGAAAGCCTTTGCAGAAACTTGCGCCCAATGTCATGGGATAAGCGCCGATGGCACCGATCAGGGCCCGCCACTGGTGCATGATCTGTACAATCCCGGCCACCACGCTGATGAAGCGTTCCGCCGCGCGGTCACGATGGGTGTGCGCCGTCATCACTGGCCGTTTGGCGATATGCCCAGACTGACCCACGTCAAACCCCGCGAGATCGAAATGATCATCCGCTTTGTGCGCGAAGTTCAGGCGGCTAACGGCATTGTGGCCAAACAACACCAGATGTAAGCCACAGCCGTTAAACCCGACCGCTTCGCAACAAACTTAAAGGCTTGAACGAGGGAAATTGTGTTAGCGCGCCAACCGGCACGGCGGGATAGTGGTGATGAGATACTTTGGGTCGCCGTAGCGATAGATTTCAATAAATTCCACCGCCGGACCGACACGCTTGTTGATGCGCTTTTGCGCAAGCTTGCCGATAATCGAGAAATCTTTTCCCACGGGCTGTTCGCTATCAGGCCGGACCGCAGCGAACGCCAACAGAAAACTTTCCATCACATATGGATAGCTGAGACAGATTGCCGAAAGGGCCTCGTTACTTTTGATATAAAGCAACATGGCGTAAGGAATTTGGCGCTGACTGCTGATTTTGAGCAGCATCGGCCAATTTACTGCCTGCAGCAAGACCGCGCGCGGCCAGCTGTTTTTTTTCACTTGCCCTGATTGTTCCGCTTCCGCTTTGCCATCCGGTTTGGGCGCAACCTCTTTGCTGGTTTTGAGAGCCGGTTTTGTTACTTCCGCTTGCACCTGCGGGGGGCTTTGCTTTGCGGCCAGATCAACTTTTATGTCGGGCTGTGCCAGGAAATAAGCGGCCCCACCGACAACCGCGATAATCACGACGATGATCGGCAACGCAATTTTGGGATTGCTGGCAGCCAACAAGGCCTGCAGTACCCACGATGAGCCGGATTTCTTCTTTTTCTTGGTCCGGCGTTCGGACGATTGTTGGCCGCGTTTACGCGCCGCCAGGTATTCGTGGGCTTTTTGCTGGCGGCCTTCCTTGATCTGACGCATCAGGCCAACAACCGCCTGCAAGGTCGCGCTTAGCTGTTCATCGGACTCGACGTTGGCTGTGATGGCTTCGAGGTCTGCAAGAAAGCGTTTGACCTCTTCTTCATCGCCGTCGCGGGTAAACAATTTTTGAATAATCAAGGTGGTGGATTGCTTGAGCGCCGCGGCCGACTTCCCCCCCGACACGGCAGCAATCAGCCCGGTCTTCGGGTCTTCAAACACAGCCTCCCAGTCGGTGGTGCCTTGTGGGGTTTTCGGCCATAAAGGCTTTTTACTTGCATTGTCCGCCATGTGAAAACCGAAATCCCAATAGTGTTTAAGTATTTGGTTCGACCCGACGTAATTACGGGGGCCAAGCCGTTACCAGCTGAGCCCCCGTAAATCGTTTTGTTCCCGGATAACAATCAGGGTTGGCAATTTTCAGTCCTCGAGATCGATATCAAGGATCGTCATTACCAATGAATAAGAAACTTCGCCTTCGTCTTCGTCGCGATGCAAAACAGCCATAAATTCACCGCCAACGTGGACTTCAACCGGAGCATCCGGTTTGGGCGGGGGGATAACCGTTAGTTGGTTATTTCCGAAGGTCTTTCGTAAATAATTTTGGACCTTGCCAATTTCCTGAGGCTCCATCGTTTCGTCTTCTCCTGATATTCCGTTCAACTGTTTAGAAGGTTGCTCAAAATTGTATTTGGCCGCCCTTTAGTCTAGTCCAGCTAGTCTAGTCCAGCGCAACCAGATTTTCAGCCGCTGCTTTTCCGTTGCGACCTTCAACCAGTTCGTATTCCACTTTCTGGCCTTCACGCAATGAGTTCATTCCAGCTTTTTCAACTGCCGAGATATGAACGAATGCATCGTCGCCACCTGCTTCAGGCTCAATGAACCCAAAACCCTTGGTTTGGTTAAACCACTTTACCGTTCCCGTTGCCATTTGACCGCTTCCTCCAAGTATTATTGACTTAGTTAGTGACTGGCGCCGGACCTTTTGGCCGACACCCACGCCCAGCACCCTATCCTAGATTTTGCCTAACGCCAAATAATTGAACGATAATTCAGAATGTTTTTAAAACGCCCTTACAGCGCAAAATCCGCCCCAACAAGTGCTTGAGGCACGGCTTTATTAGCGGATTCAGGCATTTCCCCACGCCCAGTATGGGCATCTTTGGAAAAAAAGCACCGCAGATTTAAGGTTTTGGGCGCATCGCCGATTGTACAGTGGTTTCCAAACGGTTGAGAAATTGGGAACGGTCGGCTTTATTAAACGGCCTTGGGCCGCCGGTGATCTCACCGCGTTCACGAAGGCCCGCCATCAGTTCACGATTGGCCAGCGCCATGCCGATGGAATTTTCGGTAAACGCTTCGCCATTGGGCTTGATCGCCAGCGCACCGCGTTCCAGACACCGCGCGGCGAGCGGAATGTCGTTAGTGATGCAAATATCCGCGGCCCCGATATGTTCAGCGATCCAGTCGTCGGCCGCATCTGCGCCTTGAGTCACGATTACCAGTTCAACCATGGGGTCGGCAACCGGGCGGATGCCGCCATCGCTGACCATCCACGTTTTCAGACCGTGACGATGTGCAACACGAACGGTTTCATCCTTGACCGGGCAAGCATC
>DAOVVL010000212.1 GCA_030637205.1 Thalassospiraceae bacterium
CCATGGTTGAGATCAACCCGCTGGTGGTGACCAAGGATGGCGATTTGCTGGCGCTGGATGCCAAGATGACGTTTGATGATAACGCACTGTTTCGCCGCCGCCCCATCGCATCGTTGCGTGACCGCACCCAGGAAGACCCGCGCGAAACCCTGGCCGCCGATCAGGGGCTTAGTTATGTGGGCCTTGACGGCAACATTGGCTGCATCATCAATGGTGCAGGCTTGGCCATGGCGACGCTGGACATGATCAAGCTGGCGGGCGGCGAGCCGGCAAACTTTCTCGACATCGGTGGTGGCGCTTCACCCGAACGTGTCGCCAAGGCGTTTTCCGTGGTGCTATCGGACGGCAAGGTGGATGCGATCCTGATAAACATTTTTGCCGGCATCAACCGTTGCGACTGGGTTGCCGAAGGCATCGTGCAGGCGTTCAAGGAGGTCGGCGTCGAGGTGCCGCTGGTGGCGCGTTTGTCCGGCACCAACGTCGAAGAGGGGCGCAAGATATTAGAACAAAGCGGCCTTCCCATCATTACCGCCAACACGCTGGTCGAAGCCGCCGACAAGGTCGTTGCTTCGCTCAAAACAAATCAATCCTGAAGGGGCTAATATCAAATGACCGTTCTTCTAAATGAAAAAACCCCCGTCATTATTCAGGGCATTACCGGGCGCATCGGATCATTTCATACCAAGGAAATGATCGAATACGGAACCAACGTGGTCGGCGGTGTGACACCGGGCAAGGGGGGAACAACCCACGAAGGCGTGCCGGTTTTTAATTCGGTATCCCAAGCCGTTGCTGAAACAGGCGCCGAGGCCAGCTGCGTGTTTGTGCCGCCGCCGTATGCGGCTGATTCCGTGATGGAAGCCGCATCCGCAGGGCTTAAATTTTGCGTTAATATTGTTGACGGTATCCCCGCCCAAGACATGATGCGGGTGAAACGTTACCTTTCGCGCTATCCGGTTGAACGACGCATGCGCCTTATCGGGCCTAACTGCGCCGGTGTCATTTCACCGGGCAAGGCCATGATGGGCATTATGCCCGGCCACATTTACAGTGAAGGTCGCGTCGGCGTGATTGGGCGATCGGGCACGCTGGGTTATGAAGCCGCCGCCCAGATGGGCGAGCTGGGCATTGGTATGTCCACCAGTGTCGGCATCGGCGGCGATCCGATTAACGGCAGCTCGTTTCGTGAAATTCTTGAATTGTTTGAAGCTGATGATGAAACCGATGCGGTGCTGATCATCGGTGAGATCGGCGGGCCACAGGAAGCGGAAGCGGCTGAGTTCGTATCCAAGCATATGAACAAGCCGGTGGCCGCTTACATTGCGGGCCTGACCGCGCCCAAGGGCCGCACCATGGGCCACGCCGGGGCGATTGTGACTACGGCTGGGGAAAGTGCGGCGGAAAAGGTTGAGATGTTAAAAGACGCCGGGGTAACCGTCGCCCCCAATCCGGGTTCGATGGGAACGACGGTGGCATCGATGATCGGCGCTTAAACCCCGTTCACGGGAATTTTCAGATAGCTAATACCATTGGCTTCGGCTTTGGGCATGTGGCCTGCGCGCATGTTGACCTGAACGGACGGCAGGATCAGCACCGGCATTTCCAGGGTCTTGTCCTTTTCGGTGCGCATCTGGATAAATTCATCCTGTGAAACGTTCTGGTTGATATGAACGTTCTTGGCTTTCTGTTCGCCAACGGTGGATTCCCACGCATATTCATCGCGCCCTTCGGCCAGATAGTCATGGCAGGTGAAAATGCGGGTCTCGCTGGGCAATTCAAGAATATTGTGGATCGACGTATACAGCTTCTCAGCATCGCCACCGGGGAAATCGCAACGCGCGGTTCCAAAATCCGGCTGGAACAACGTATCGCCAACAAAGGCCGCATCGCCGAACACGTAAGTGACACAGGCCGGCGTGTGGCCCGGCGTTTCCATGACGGTGCCTTTAAGATTGCCCAGCTCAATGGTGTCGCCATCTTTTAGCAACACATCGAACTGCGAACCATCCACTGCAAAGTCGTCGTCTTCGTTAAACAGCTTCTTGAACGTTTCCTGCACCAGCGGCACCTTGGCCCCGATGGCGATCTTGCCGCCCAGCTTTTCCTGGATGTAAGGCGCGGCGCTCAGGTGGTCGGCATGGACATGGGTTTCCAAAATCCATTCGACCGACAGACCCTGTTCGCGTACCGCTGCGATGACGGCATCGGCGGACCGGGTATCGGTGCGCCCCGATTTGGCGTCGAAATCCAGCACCGCATCAATGATGGCGGCTGATTTGGAGGCTAAATCCGAGACCAGATAGGTCACGGTAAAGGTCGCGGGATCGAAAAAAGCCTGTATCTCAACCGTGTTCTGGGCCGTGTTCTGGGCCGGGTTTTGGGATGGGTTCATCGTTCAAGTCCTTCGAATAGTTGTCATTTTTCCGAAAATCGCCCTCAATTCACCTTGGGGCGTCTTTCCTGCTTGCAATATTAGATAATACTTATATATATATTTGCAACCCCCTGAGGTTAAGCCGCCATCAGGGGTTGCCCAATACAAGAAAAGAATGGAGACAACCTGTCCATGAGCATTAAAACCATTGATCCCCAGACCCTGAAAAGCTGGATTGCCGAAGATAAAGCCGTGTTGGTAGACGTGCGCGAAGCCGGTGAAGTCGCCCGCGAACGTATCCCCGCCGCCCACCATATGCCGCTATCGCAGTTCGATCCCAGTGGCCTGCCCAAGCATGACGGCAAAATCATTGTCTATCATTGCGCCAGTGGCGGGCGCACCGCCCAGTTCGGTGCCCAGCTCGCAAACGTTTCACAAGCCGCGAACGATGTGTTCCACCTCGCCGGCGGCATCATGAGCTGGAAAATGCAGGGGTTCGAGACCGCTTAAACCAAATTCGTGAACCAAGCGACTTTAAAGGCCCGTTCCTATCAATGATAAGAGCGGGCTTTTTTATGGGCCGGCTCAATAGAAATAGCGCAGCCAGACATAAATATTGGCGATGGCCACGCTTAAGAACATCAGCGGCAGGCCCAGTTTGAGAAACCTGAAAAAGCTGATGGGATAGCCTGCGTGCGCACCCATACCCGAAACCATCACGTTGGCAGCAGCGCCGATCAGCGATCCATTACCGCCCAGGCACGCACCCAAGGCCAGCGACCACCACACCGGTTCGATGGCATCGGGCCCGCCAAGGGCCACTTCCATGGAATCGACCAACGGGATCATGGTGGCAACAAACGGAATGTTATCGACAGCCGCTGAGACCACCGCCGATAGCCACAGCGTTGAATATGCGGTCACCGCCGGATCGCCGCCGGTAAACGCGATCAGTTCGCGACCGAGAATTTCAAGCATGCCCGCGTGTTCGACGCCCGCCACAATAATGAACAGGCCGATGAAGAAAAAAAGCGCCGGCCATTCGACGTCCATCATGGCTTCGTGCAGGCGTTCGGCCTGATTGTGTTCTTCGGTGCCCCAACTGGCAACCAACAGCAACACGGCTGCGCCCAACATGGCGATGGTGCCGGGCGGGATGTGGTATTGCTCGCCAATGATAAAGCCGGCAATGACCAGCGCCAACACGGCCAGCGATTTTTTAAGCAGTAATGCATCCTGAATACTGTCGGCTTCGCGAAACCGCATGACCCGTTCACGGCGCTCGCTCGTCGCGACCATATCCTTGCCCCACAACCACTTGAAGATCGGTATCATCACAATCATCACGATCACCGAAACCGGGCCGAGATTGTTGATGAACTGCATGAACGTGAGGCCCGTCGCGGACCCGATCAGGATGTTGGGCGGATCACCGATCAGCGTTGCCGTGCCGCCGATGTTGGCTGCCAGTATCTGGCTGAATAAAAAAGGGTAGGGCGATACATCTAGCTTTTCAACGATCAGCAACGCCACCGGAACCACCAGCAACACCGTGGTCAGGTTATCGAGAAAGGCTGAAAAAACGGCTGTCACGATGCTCAACACGATGAGAATGCCCATCGGGTCGGCTTTCACCTTTTTCGCCGACCAGATCGCAACAAATTCAAACACCCCCGACGCGCGGGTGATGGAAACAATAATCATCATGCCGGTGAGAAGCGCGATGGTGTTGAAATCGATCCCGGCGATGGCCTGATTTTGATTGATCACGCCCGACACAATCACCGCCCCGGCACCTAACAGAACCACCACGGTGCGGTTGATTTTTTCGGAAAGTAAGACCCCGTAGGTCAGAAGCAAAATGATGGTGCTGACCCACAACGGATCAAGGCCGAAGATTACGG
>DAOVVL010000117.1 GCA_030637205.1 Thalassospiraceae bacterium
TGAGATGGCGCAGTCGCGCGAAATCACCCGCGAAACCGTGCGTTCCTATATCAAGAAAATTTTACAAAAGACCGGGGTGAAGAATCGCTCACAACTGGTTCGGCTGGCTTTGAACGTAAACCTGCCAATCGATAGCGCCCCAGCGGAAGAATGACTTCGTAACAGACTGCATAACTTTATATGCGCTCTGCAGTTACTGTACGAAAATGTCAATTAATTCATCGCTGTATTGAACCAAGAACAACCCAACAATGATCAGGCCATAGCCCACAACCTTCATCGAATGTATGGTTTTTTCTTTCATCTTGCACACCCCGCAACTAACGAATCGGTCCTGTCAGCCCCAACTAAGGGATTTTATAATCTTGAAGGTTTCCCCGTCAGCCCCCATTTGGGGGTAGTTGCGCGGCCCAATTATTTACGATGATGAAAAGTCAGACACACGCAATATTTCAACCTGTCATCTGCCATTTGGGGGCAAAATATGGCAAACGTAAAAACACGTTTTTTGATACTGGACAAGCTGCTTAAACAAATTGAGGACGGCCAGCCATCTGAGGCCGTTCAGCAATGGCATTCGATCATGTCAAACGCACGGCGCTGCGAAGACCAGTGCCCCGATGACCCGAAGCCTGAATTTGTGAAGTGCGCAAACTGCCTCAATGCAAAACTGCTGCACACCTGTGAAACAGAACGCCGCGACGAGGCCAAGATCGCTGATGATTGTTTTTTGGGCTCGGCGCGTTTGATGCGATGGGTCAACCACGCCACCGCTTGATGGGTTAGCCCACCGCCAGTATGGCGCACGCAACGATGCGGTCTTCGATGGCAAGCACGTTGTAAGTCCTGCACGCCGCCCCGGTTGCCATCCATTCCAGTTGCACACCCCGATCGCGCAACACGCCCTGCACGGCTTCGGGCGGGCGGGTAAAGGTTTCACCGCACCCGATCAGCAGAATTTCCGGCAAGGTTGGGCGTTCAAATATGGGCAATAAGGTTTCAGGGTTGATGTCCGCAAGTTCCGTGCAGGCCCATGCAATCGTTTGTTCGGGAAATACCAACACCGCGCCCATGTGGTCCACGTCTGATATGCGAAAGCCCCCGTCGCCATAGGACTGGATGATCTGGCGACCTTCGGGAACCAATGGTGTGATGTCCAGCGACATGTCCCCTATCCCCTTCAATCAGGTTATCAAATGTGTTGGCTCAGGCGTTTTCTGCTTCGCCGCTTTGCGCTTCATCATCATCGCTTTGGCGCGACACTCCCAGATGCAACAACAACGGAACGGCCAGGCCAACGGATGAATACGTACCGATCAGCACACCCCAGATCATGGCAAAGCTGAAATCGCGAATAACCGTGCCGCCAAGAAAATACAGCGCAAACAACGCCAGCAACGTGGTCACACTGGTCATCACAGTGCGCGACAGGGTCTGGTTGATGCTTTCGTTCAAAAGCTGTTCCATCGGCTTGGTTTTATATTTGCGCAAATTCTCGCGAACCCGGTCAAACACCACCACGGTATCGTTGATGGAATAGCCTGCAATGGTCAGCACGGCGGCCACCGTTGCCAGATTAAATTCAAACCCCAGCAGTGCAAAAATGCCGATGATCGAAAATACGTCATGCAGCAGGGCGACCACGGCGCCAAGGCCAAACTGCCATTCAAAACGGAACCAGATATAAACGAGGATCGCCAGAATAGCCGACCCCACCGCATACACCCCGTTCCAGAACAGCTCGTCCGAAACCTTCGGCCCCACCAGTTCGGTGCGGCGGTATTCAATGACGATGGTGCCAAGGGCATCCTTGATTTTGGTCACGGCAACTTGTTGCGCCGCGTCGCCACCGGGTTGGCGCTGAACGCGGATCAGTACATCATCGGGCTCGCCAAATTCCTGCAATTCGACCGAACCCAGACCTAGTTTGGATAGCCGGCTGCGCAGCGTGCTGATCTGGCCCGCCTGTTCGGTCTTGACCTCGATCATAATGCCGCCGGTGAAATCAATGCCGTAGTTCAAGCCCTTGATCAGAAAAATGGCAATGGCTGAAACCATCAGCAGCGTCGAAAACGCAAAAAAGATTTTGTATCGACCCAGAAAGTTGAAATTGGGATTCTCGGGAAGCAGTTTCAAACGTGGCATGTCTCTATTCCCTGACTATATTTCAAGCGACTGTGGGCGGGTGCGGCGCAGCCACGCCACCACGAGCAGGCGCGTCAACCAGATCGCGGTAAACATCGAAGTCGCAATACCAATGGCCAGCGTCACGGCAAAACCGCGAACCGGGCCGGAACCAAATTCATACAACAACAATGCTGCAATCAAGGTGGTGACGTTGGCATCAATAATGGTGGTGATGGCGCGCGCGTAACCGGCCTCAATGGCGTTGATTACGGTGCGCCCGTTTTTCAGTTCTTCGCGGATGCGCTCAAAGATCAAAACGTTGGCATCGACCGCCATGCCGATGGTCAAAACGATTCCGGCAATACCGGGCAGCGTCAGCGTCGCCTGAATTGCCGACAGCGCACCCATGATCAGAACAATGTTCATCACCAGCGCCACATCGGCCATCAAGCCAAAGCGCCCGTAATAAATGGCCATAAACGCAATCACCGCCAATAGCCCGACGCCCGATGCCACCTTGCCCGCGGCAATGGAATCTGCACCAAGCCCCGGCCCGACGGAACGTTCTTCCAGCACCGTTAACGGTGCCGGCAATGCGCCCGCGCGCAGCAACAAGGCCAAATCGTTGGCGTCTGCGGTTGAGAAATTACCGCTGATCTGCCCGGCGCCGCCCAGGATCGCTTCGCGGATTACCGGGGCGCTGATGACTTTGCCGTCCAGCACAATGGCGAACGGCTTGCCGACATTTTTCAGCGTCACATCGCCAAATCGTTTGGCACCAACGCTATCAAATCGGAAATTCACCACCGGTTCGGTGGTGCGGCTATCAAATCCGGGGGTCGCGTCAATCAGCGTGTCGCCAGACACCATCACGCGCTTTTTAATCAGGTAGCTTGCGGGCTGGCCCGGCTGCGCGTCCACCGACGGCAACAGGCGCGATCCCGGCGGTACCCGCCCGGCCATGGCATCGCTGAGACTTGATGTGCTGTCTACCAGATGGAACGTCAGCTTGGCGGTCTTGCCCAAAAGTCGCTTGACCCGTTCAGGATCATCCACGCCCGGCAACTGCACTAAAATTCGGTCTTCGCCCTGACGAATGATGGTGGGTTCACGCACGCCCGTTTCATCAATGCGGCGGCGAACGATTTCGATGGATTGCTCGACCGCTGATTTGCGCCGTTCGGTAAGCGCCTGTTCGCTCATGGTCAGCGTAATCAGGCCACTGTCGTCTGTGACCACCTGAAAACCGGGATCCAGCGGGCGCAGCAGCTCGTACGCCGTATCCATGTCGTCTGCGTTCTTGATGGTGACGCTGGCGATATGGCCTCTGGCGGAAAGACCGGAATAACGGATGCGCGCCTTGCGAAGTTCGCCGCGCATGGAATCGACCAACGCTTCAAGGCGTTCGGCGATCACCACCTCGACCTTTACTTCAAGCAACAGGTGCGAGCCGCCTTGCAGGTCCAGCCCCAAGCTGATCTGGTCGTTGGGCAGCCATTCGGGGAGGCTGTCTGCGGAACTGCTGCTCATGGCGTTGGGCATGGCAAAAAGCAATCCCAACAGGCACACGCCAAGCACCGATATGATTTTCCATTTCGCGATACGGATCATGTGAAGCTTTCAGAGAAATGTGTTGGCAAAGGGACTTTAGGTTTTTTTCTTGCCCGAAAGCAGACCCCTAAGCCCGCCGCCTGAAGAACCGCCTTTATCATCGTCGCTGCCTTTATTATTGTCGTCGTCGTTATCGGCATTGTCAGACTTGGCTGCTTTGTCAGATTTGTCGGCGGGTTCGGTCTTGGCGTTTACATACGAAACCATGTTGCGGTCAACGCGCACCTTTACGCCTTCGGCAATTTTGACTTCCAGTTCGTTTTCGTTAATCACCTTGACCACGTCTGCAAAAATGCCGCCGTTGGTTACGATCTTGTCGCCACGACGGATCGAACCCAGCATGGATTTATGTTCCTTCATCTTCTTTTGTTGCGGACGGATCAGCAGGAAGTAGAAAACCGCAAAAATCAGCAGGAACGGGACCAGGGATTCAATCACGTTCGGCGCGCTGAGATCACCAGCGGACTGTGCAAAGGCAGGCGAAACAAACATCTTGGAAAACTCCTATGGGTTCTTCTTCAGGTACTGGGGCCATTTGGCTGGCGGACTATACCCCCCCGAAGGCCCGCTTGCAAAGCCTTCTCAAGGCATAAAACGGGCTGATTTCGTTGATTTTTGCCCCCCCGGCCTTTAGTGTCCGCCACATGAGCGACATGGATCAAATCCCCCTTCTGGGGCGCATCGCCGACGCGTTGGAACGCCTGGCCCCCAAGGCCACGGCCAAAGCTGACCTGTCTGGGGCGGATGCCTTCGTGTGGCATCCCCAAGGTGGCGCTTTAAGCCCGGTCCGAGACGTCAACCGGGTGGAATTCGGCTTGCTCAAGGGCATCGAGCGCCAGTCCGAAACGCTTTCGCAAAATACCCGCCAGTTCGCAGATGGTTATGGCGCCAACAATGCCCTGTTGTGGGGCGCGCGCGGCACCGGCAAAAGCTCGCTGGTCAAGGCGGTCCACGCCCAGATCAATTCGGGCGCAAAAAACAAGGTGGTGCTGGTGGAAATTCACCGCGACGATATCACCACCCTGCCCCAGTTGTTGGAATTGCTGCGCGCACAATCGCGCCGCGTGATCCTGTTTTGCGATGATCTTTCGTTTGACGAAGACGACGCGTCCTACAAATCGCTCAAGGCTGTGCTTGAAGGCGGCATCGAAGGGCGACCGGAAAACGTGATTTTTTACGCGACGTCTAACCGCCGCCACCTGATGCCGCGCGACATGATCGAAAATGAGCGATCCAGCGCCATCAATCCTTCCGAAGCGATTGAGGAAAAAGTATCGCTCAGCGACCGCTTCGGTTTGTGGCTGGGTTTTCACAATCTTGATCAGGAAACGTATTTTGAAATTGTTGAAAGCTACGTCGCGCACTACGGCTTGAAATCCGAGCCCAAGCAACTGCGCGCCGATGCGCTGGAATGGTCGATGGGCCGGGGCGCGCGTTCAGGGCGCGTGGCGTGGCAGTTCATTCAGGACTTGGCGGGCAAGCAAGGCAAGAATATCTAGCCCCGCTTATTTATCGTCTTTCTTCTTCGCCGATTTCTTTTTAGCGGCCTTTTTAGCGGCCTTTTTCTTGGGCGCGGATGGGGCTGGTGTAATGATCGTTGCCCCCGCTTCTTTGGCGGCGGCGCGACCACGCGCCGATGGGCGTTCCGGCCCCTGCCCCCAGTCGCTGACGGGGAACGGCATGTGTTCGGTCTTGTAGGTCAAAAACGAGGTGACCTCGCCAATATAATCGCCAAGACTGCCACCCATTTCCGCCAGACGTTCGTTTGGGGAACCGGTAAAGAGCGTGGTGAAAAACTGCACAATCGTAATAGCGGCGATGATGAATTCGGCTACGTTAAATGCAATGGCGAACAGGATCAGGTAAATGATCCGCGTCCACGATTTCACATTACTCATGTTCTGTTTGGTTTGATCTTCCATAGCCACCTCACATTATATAATCAGCCTTTAGGCGTTGCCGCCTTTAAGATACTTCACCGGGTCCACCGCACGGCGACCCTTGCGAAGCTCAAAATGCAGTTGCGGCGTCGCCACATTGCCGGTCGAGCCGATCTTCGCGATCTCCTGGCCCTTCTTTATCTTATCGCCCCTTTGCACTAACAGCGAATCATTGTGTGCATAGGCCGTGACCCAGCCGTCGGAATGTTTGACCAGCAGCAAATTGCCAAAGCCGCGAAGTTCGTTTCCGGCGTACGCCACCACCCCATTTTCGGCAGCGCGTACCGGGGTGCCTCGCGGTGCAGCTATGTTAATACCATCGTTTTGCAGGCCCTTGGTCTTGGGCCCAAAGCTGGAAATCAACTTGCCGCGGACCGGCCAGCTAAAGCCCTTGCCCGCCAGCACCGGCGGCGCGGGCACGGCGGCTTTCGCAGGTGTGGAAGACTTAGGCGCTGATGCAGATGCAGGGCTGACAGGCTGTGATGGCGCGCCACCCCCACCGCTACCACGTGGGATGCGCAATTTCTGGCCGGGATAGATGGTGAAGGGCTTGGAAATACCGTTGATACGGGCAATGGAATAGGTGTCGGCGCCGTATTGCTGGCCGATCAGCGATAACGATTCGCCGCTTCGCACCGTGTGGATCTGCCCACCCGGCAGTTTCAGCTTCTGGCCCACCTCCAGCATATAGGGCGGGCGCAGGTTGTTCAGCACGATCACTTCACGGGGGCTGACCTGATGGCGGCGCGATATGGCATAAACCGTGTCGCCCTTGCCCACCGTCACCGACGAGGCGTTGATGAAGGCTTCATTGCCCCGTGGGTTGGAAAGTTGAGGGCCATCGCCCGCCGGTGGCCATTCGGCCCAGCCGCACGCGCTTAAGAGCAATAA
>DAOVVL010000320.1 GCA_030637205.1 Thalassospiraceae bacterium
GACCAGAAGTTCGCCCTTTTTATCAATTACCAGCGTCACCACGGCGGACCCGTTAAACAGCGCGCGGGCCCTGCCCCGCACCAGTTCGCCGTCCAGCGGCACCACGCGGTTGCCTTCCAGCGTGAGGCGCCCGGACGTTACTTCTTCAACCTTGGCCGCCGGCCCCGGTGCAATGCGCACCATGGAGCCGTTTTCATTGACTACGGTTTGCGCCACCTGACAGGTTTTGGCGAGGCGCGCGTGTTCGGCCAGATGGCGCAGCTCGCCATGCACGGGGATGGCAATCTCAGGTTTCACGGCCTGGTACATTTCCACCAACTCGTCGCGCGCCGGATGGCCCGATACATGCACGAAGTGATCATGGTCGGTGATGATTTCGATGCCGCGTCGCACCAGCCGGTTTTGCAAACGGCCAATGGAAACTTCGTTGCCGGGGATGACGCGCGACGAAAAGATGACCGTGTCGCCATCATCCAACGACACGCGCGGATGTTCACCGGCGGCAATGCGTGAAAGGGCTGCGCGCGGTTCGCCTTGCGATCCGGTGCACACCACCAGGCATTTATCGCGCGGCAGAAAGCCCGCCATTTCTTCGCCTAAAAAAGCGGGCGTGTCTTGAAGATATCCGTTTTCTTTTGCCGCTGCGACCATGCGCTCAATCGAGCGCCCCGCCGCCACCACATCGCGGCCATTGGCCGCCGCCGCGCGCGCAATGGTATCGAGGCGCGCAACGTTGGATGCAAACGATGTCACGGCGACACGGTTTTTACATTGACCGATAACTTCGGTGAGGCTTTCCAGCAGATCACCCTCTGATCCACTGGTGCCCTGGGTAAACACATTGGTTGAATCGCACACTATTGCCAGCACGCCTTCATCACCCAAACGGCGCATGGTGTCCATGTCCGACACTTCACCGATCACCGGGTCCGGGTCCAGTTTCCAGTCGCCCGTATGCACCACGGTTCCCAGTGGCGTCTTGATGGCGATGGCATTGGGTTCGGGAATGGAATGGGTCAGCGTAATCAGGTCCATTTCAAACGGGCCGACGTTGAACGATCCGTTCAGGGGAACTTCGTGAATGGTGACGCGGTCCATGAAGCCCGTGTCGGCAAGCTTGCGTTTTAAGATCGAAATGGTGAACGCGGTGGCATAGATGGGACATTCGAGGCGTTCCCACAAGTAAGGCACCGCGCCCAGATGATCTTCATGGGCGTGGGTCAGCACGAGGCCCGCCAGCTTGTCCTTGTGCGCTTCGATATACGCCGGGTCGGGCATGATGACATCGACACCGGGATGCGTGCCATCGCCAAAGGTGATGCCCAGATCAACCATCACCCACGCATAATCGCCGGGTGGGCCATAGCCGTACAAATTCAGGTTCATACCAATTTCGCCGGCACCGCCAAGCGGCAGGAAGACGAGTTCTTCACCAGCCATAATTCATAGTCCCAATTTTCAAGTGCGGTTCATTCGGTTGATGGTGTACAGGCCATGCAGCGTGAGGTCTGTGTCGGCGCGTTCAATCACATCGGTCGCATCTGCAAAAAGGTGCGCCAGCCCGCCGGTTGCGATGACTTGCATATCTTGCATTTTCGATCCGAATTCTTCGCGTATGCGCGCGACCACGCCTTCGATCATGGCAACGTAGCCCCAATAAATTCCCGACTGCATGGCGGAAACGGTGGACGTGCCAATGACCTTTTCGGGCTTGGTGATGGCAATGCGCGGCAGTTTGGCCGCCGCCAGGTGCAGCGCGTCCAGCGATAAATGAATGCCCGGCGCGATCACGCCGCCCGCGTAATTTCCGTTTTCATCGATGACATCAAAGGTGGTGGCCGTTCCGAAATCGACCACGATCATCGGCCCGCCATAGCGCCCCGCCGCCGCCACCGCATTGACCAGCCGGTCAGCGCCGACTTCTTCCGCATGATCGACCAACACATCAATGCCCAGCTCAACGCCCGCGTCGCCGACCACCAGCGGATCAACGTTCAGGTATTTGCGGCAAAAGGTCTTGAGATTAAACAGCGCCGTCGGCACCACGGTTGCAATGATCGCTTCGGTGATGCTTTTGCGCGAAATCTTTCCCTGCGCCAGCAACTGATCGAACCACACGCCAAATTCATCGGCCGTGCGTTCGGGTGCGGTGGACAGGCGCCATTCACCCGCGACCGTCCCGTCGTCATTAAAGACGGCAAAAACGATGTTGGTATTTCCGGTATCAATGGCTAGCAGCATGGCTGCATCCTTATCATAGATTAACCGGATCGGGGCTTAAAAAAACATCGCCCGCCGTGATGCGCCGGTTGGGGGTATCGTCCAGGTGAAGCACCAGCGCCCCTTCTTCATCAAGGGCTGCAAAGATGCCCGAAAGCGTTTCGTTCGGCAGGCGCACCGTGACCGGCCCGCCCATGCCCTTGGCGCGCACCAGCCACGCACGGCGGATCGGACCAAAGCCCAAGTTCCGCCAAGTCGCCTGCCCCGCCAGAAACCGTTTGGCCAGTGTATCGAGAAGCGCCTGCACGGAAAGATCATCCAGGCCCACCCCTTCGGCGGCCAGCGAGGTTGCGGGGGTTTCGACGTCTGATGCGTCTGGGTGCGACGCCACATTGATGCCAACCCCGATGACCACCCAGTCAAAGGTATCACCCGATGTGCTTTGGCCTTCCATCAAAATGCCCGCGACCTTGCGCCCCTCGACCAACACATCGTTGGGCCACTTGGTATGCACAAACGCGCCGCGCGGCAAGATCACCGCCAGCGCATCGGCAATGGCGTTGGCCATCACAAAGCCTAACTGCATGACACTTTGCACCGGATAGGGCGGGCGCAACAAAATGGAAAAATAGAGATTGCCTTCGGGCGAGGCC
>DAOVVL010000099.1 GCA_030637205.1 Thalassospiraceae bacterium
GCCGTTGGGCTCACCCATTGCGCATATCGGTGTGCAACTGACCGACAGCGCATACGCGGCCGCCAACATGCGCATTATGACCCGCATGGGATCAAAGGTGCTCGACGTGCTGGGCGCAGACGGCGAGTTTGTGCCCTGTGTGCATTCGGTTGGCGCGCCCTTGAAAGCAGGCGAAGCCGACGTGGCGTGGCCGTGCAACGACACCAAGTACATCGTGCATTATCCTGAAACCCGCGAAATCTGGTCGTTTGGATCGGGTTATGGCGGCAATGCGCTGTTGGGCAAAAAGTGTTTTGCGCTCAGAATTGCTTCGGCCATGGCGCGCGACGAAGGCTGGCTGGCTGAACACATGCTGATTGTGGGCCTTGAAAGTCCTGAGGGCGAAAAAACCTATGTTGCAGCGGCGTTCCCGTCGGCGTGTGGCAAAACCAACCTCGCCATGCTGATCCCGCCCGAAGGTTTTGAAGGCTGGAAAGTGTGGACCGTGGGTGATGACATTGCGTGGATCAAGCCCGGCAAAGACGGCCAGCTTCGCGCCATCAATCCCGAATACGGCTACTTTGGTGTGGCGCCCGGAACGTCCGATGAAACCAATCCGTCGGCCATGGGTGCCTTGACCGAAAACTGTATCTTTACCAACGTGGCGCTCACCGACGATAACGACGTGTGGTGGGAAGATATGTCGGATGCGCCCGCACACGCCATCGACTGGAAAGGTGCCGACTGGTCCGCCGATGCCGATCATCCGGCGGCGCATCCCAATGCGCGCTTTACAGCGCCTGCGTCGCAATGCCCTAGCATTGATCCGGCGTGGGAAGATCCCGAAGGCGTTCCCATTTCGGCGTTTATGTTCGGCGGGCGGCTTTCCAAGACCTTCCCGCTGGTCTATCAGGCGTTCGATTGGAACCACGGCGTTTATCTGGCGGCCACCATGGGCTCCGAAGCCACCGCCGCCGCGGTCGGTCAGGCCGCCATCCGCCGCGACCCGTTCGCGATGCTGCCGTTTTGCGGCTATAACATGGCCGATTATTTTGACCATTGGCTGAAGTTTGGCTCCAAGGTTGCAAACCCGCCCGCCATTTTCCGCGTCAACTGGTTCAGAAAAGACGAGAGCGGAAAATTCATGTGGCCCGGGTTCGGCCAGAACATGCGGGTTCTGAAATGGATTGTTGAGCGGGCACGTCACAAGGTTGATGCGGTCGAAAGTCCCATCGGCATGATGCCGACCCACGCCGACATCACCTGGGACGGCCTTGAATATGATGACGATCATTTCCATCACCTGATGGAAGTCGACAAAGCCGGCGCCATGGCGGACGCCGAAGATCAGGCGGAACTGTTCGGGCGTTTTGGCGATAAGTTGCCCAAAGAAATGGAAACCCAGCGCCAGGCCCAGATCAAGCGTTTGAACGGCGCACCGGATGTTTGGGAATTGCCAAAATAATATTTAAGCTGACGTTGAAACGAAAAAGCGCGGGCGTTTAGTCCGCGTTTTTTTTGTTATCATCGCCGTGTGCATCATGTGGCGCTTCATCAATGGGCTTACCGCAGTGCGGGCACAGCAAATTGGTAGTGTCCTTGTTGTGGGCGGCAAAGATCAACGCCTTGGCGTCGGCGGGGTTGAGGTTGAGATTGGATAGCAGTGTCGCCAGTTCTTCTTCCTCGTCGTCGGTAATCACGCCGTCAGAAAGAATATCCGTAACCTTGTCTTCCAGTTGCTGTCGACGGCGATGCAGGGCATTGGAAAAACCCGATGCCAAAATACCCGCCGGTAACGCGACCATGCCAAGACCTACGACGCCGATGATGGCACCCAGCGCCTTGCCGTACGGGGTTACCGGCACAATATCGCCGTAGCCAACCGTGGTCATGGTAATGATGGCCCAGTACATGGCGGCGGGAATGGATTCAAACGCGCCCGGAACCGCGTGTACGGCGTCGCGCTCGACCATAAAGGCGAGGCTCGATGCAATAATCAGCAACATCATCAGCACAAACATGGCCGCCAGAATTGTTTTTGCCTCTTCACGAAACACCTGCAGCAGCAGTGTCATGGCTGGCGAATAGCGGGTCAGCTTGAAAATTCTGAGCAGGCGAAGCACGCGCAGGAACCGAAGATCGAATGGGAAAATAAAGGTCAGGTAAAAAGGCGCAATGGCCAGCAGGTCGATGATCGCCATCGGCGTTCGGGCATATTTAAAGCGGCCCGATATGGGGTGCGCATGTTGCTGGTGCCATGGGTTATCCACCGCCGACCAGACCCGCGCGATATACTCAATGCTAAAGATGATGACTGAGAAAACTTCAAAGCCGTAAAAAAAATCTGCCCATGTGCTTCCCAGTTCGGGCATGGATTCCAAAATCACCGCCAGCACATTGAGCGCAATTAGCGTAATCAGCGATAGGTCTATTTTGCGAGTCAGCCGGTCTTCGCTGTCTGCGGAATACAATATCTCCGCAGTGCGCTGTCGCAGGCGCAGCCATGGCGTTAGTTCATGGGTCGTTTCCATGCTTTAAGGGTAGCGCCAAGCACCTGTTTTAGCAAAGAAAAAGGGCTTTTGGCGACGTAGTGCCGGGTGTCTGGGGGTGCGGTTCAGGCGCGCCGTTTCATATAACGCGCACCAAACACCGATAGCGCCAGCCAGCCGCCCATCAGCATCCATCCGCCTACCGGCGCCGCGCCTTCAACCGGCACAATGTTGAGCGTGCCAAATGCGTAAAGCGTTCCGCAAAACAACACGATTCCGGTCTGAAACAAGCCGCCCGCGATCAGCGCCAAACGCGACCCGGCACCGTCGGCGTACAGTGATGCCAACAATCCGGTGCCCAGCAGCGCGATCGCATGCCACATCTGGTATTGGGACCCCATCATGAAAACATCGCGGATGTCCGGCGTATCGCCCAGGCTGTGCCACCCATAGGCCCCGGCGCCAATGGCCATGGCCCCGTTAATCCCTGCGAGAATCACTAAAATTTTCATTAAATCAGTCCTTTAACCGAATATTGAGCGTTTGTGCGCTAAGCCTAGTCTATGTTGGGAAAATCTGCGATCAACGCTTTACTGGCTCCGGCGCTGCTATTAATTAGCGGCGCTGCTTTGCTGGCGGTTCAACCCAGCCTGCCGCTTGCGGCCACGGTACTGGCGCCTTATTCGCCTTATGGCATGGCGATGGTGGCAGCGTTGCTGGGAATGTGGTTCAAGCGCGCGCGTGTGGTGCTGATGGCAGCATTAGCCGCGGGGGTGCATTGGGTGCTTCAGGCGTTCCCGGCTTTTCCCGTCGATCCGGGATCGCTGCAAATCGGCATGGATGCGGCCACCGATGTCCGCCTGGTGATTTATGCAGCCCTTAGTGTGATGGTGGCGATTAACGCCGGGATCATCGGCTGGATGCGCGATTGTGCCATGTGGTCGTTGGCGGTGCTGAGCCGCATGTTGTTTATCACAGCACAGGTGGCGGTGGTCGTTGTGGTGTGGGGGGCCGGCGAGCAGGCGCGCGAAGGTGCCAACCAGATCCTGCACTTTCGACTTTTTGAAAAAGCGTTCGATCATTGGTCGCTGTTGCCGCAACCGGCAATATTGATCGGGGCCCTTGTGTTGATTTCGCTGTTGGTGCGCGCCCTGATAACACGTTCAGCCATTGATGGCGGCATGTTCGGGGCGCTTTGCACCATTTTCATGGCATTGCACGGCGTCTCTGATCCGGATATGGCGGCCATGCTGCTGACCTTGTCGGGCGTCGTGTTAAGTGTCGCGGTGGTGCAAGACACCTATCGCATGGCCTTTATTGACGAGCTGACCTCGCTTTCGGCGCGGCGCGCGCTGATGATGGATATGGATGCACTGGGAAGCCGTTATACGGTTGCCATGCTCGATGTGGACCATTTCAAAAAATTCAACGACACCTACGGCCATGATGTGGGCGATCAGGTGTTGAAGCTGGTGGCGGCACGAATGATGCAGGTTAAAGGCGGGGGGCGCGCGTACCGTTACGGCGGTGAAGAATTCACCGTGCTGTTTGCCGGCAAGACCGCTGAGCAGGCATTGGTGCATTTAGAGGCGCTGCGCAAATCCATTGCAGAGAGCCGCTTTTTGTTGCGCGGCGAAGACCGGCCGGATGAAAAACCGCCAGCTCAGGGGCCAGCTAAACGCCAGAAAGCTGCCAAGGCCAAAGCCAAAACCAAAGCTCGAGCCCACAAAAATGATGCGGTCAGCGTCACCATTTCCATCGGGGTCGCAGAACGTTGTGATGGCGACCAGCCGCGCGAAACCCTGAAAGCCGCGGATGAGGCGCTCTACCGGGCCAAGGATGGGGGGCGCAACCGGGTCTCGCGCTAGGTTTTCACCACATTCCCCCCCCTGTAGCGCCCAAGGGCCTTGTTTTAATGCACATTTCACCCCGTTGGGGGGTGGAAACCCGCAATCTGTGAGGGTAAAGTCTGGGGATAGGGCGTTGGGGCGTCTTACAACAGTTTGCCGACCCAATAACGCACAAGGCAACATTGCAGAGAGGCTACAGGCATGGCTGCCAGCGCTGGCGAAGGACACGTTCCACCAAAAGAACTCGCCGCTGTTATGAACAGCGACGAAAAGCTGCTCTGGTTTGATCATCCGGGTGCGGGTGCGTTTGCGGTTACGCGGCTGAAATCGCTGATGATGTCTGTTCCGTTTTTTGCCTTTTCCTACATCTGGTTCAACGTTTTTTTAAAGCCCGACATGCCCGAATACATGGGCATTCTGGGTTATGTGTTCATAGCCTTTGGTACGTGGCATGTTTTAGTGCCGGTGTGGGCGTTTCTCGTTGCCAGGTTGTTTATGTATTACGCCATTACCGACAAACGCCTGATCATCCTTCAGTTCTATCCCCGCAAAAAACTGATCCCGATTGAACTTCGTGACGTGGTCAATATTCTGCACATCAAGGGGGCCAATAAATCCGGCACCCTGATTATCGAAGTCGCCGACCTGCACAACAAGAAAAACACGACGGAAGGCCAGTTTGTGAAAGCGGTGGGCACTTTTTACGGCGTGCGCAATGCAGAACGGGTGGAAGCCGCCATTAATCAGCTGCGCAGCCAGATCCAGGGCATGGGCAAGCCCGGTGGTCCGCCTATTAAAAAGAAGAAATAATCTCCTTAAATTTGCGCGTTTCAGCGCACCCGACACCCATATGCTGGGGATAAATTAGCGCGCCCGGCGAAGGCGTTATTGCAACCCCGCGGCCCAAGCATTTGAACCCCCGTGATTTTGATCGGGGTCGTGCCCTGTGCACAACGTGTGGAAAAGCACCCGTTGAGGTGTTGTGGGCAAAGACGCTAGCATTTAGCTGTGGCTGACCTCATCAGCGGCGTTTCAATGGCTCCCTCGGGGGTTTTGAAAAGTCCGGGGCCGGTCCGGTTTTTCAGGTTTTGCCGCCGTGCTTCGGTGCGGTTCCGGTCCTTCGGGGCGGGTTTGGGCAAGGCATGGAAGGCAGCGCCTGGAGGGGCGCGTTATAAGTACCGCGTGGGCTTTTGTCCGCGGGCTTTTCAGCCCGGCTAAGGGGGGAACATCCGCAAGGTTGCGCTCTCTCGATGCCCGGTGTTGGTTGGCTCCGGTCCAAAGAGATGTCGCTTGGTTCGCACACATTGATTTGGACAGTGTTTGGGGGAGGCTTAGGTCTCCCCCAAGCCGTGTTTGCGGGCCTTGTCGCGCGAGGCCCCGCAGCCGAAAAAGGCCGTACTCAATTGAGTGCGGCCTTTTTTGCGACTGGATTTGGTGAATGTTTTAGCGCGGCAGCTCAGATGATCCCATCAGGAATTCGTCGGCTGAACGTGCCGCCTGGCGGCCTTCGCGGATCGCCCAAACGACTAAGGACTGCCCCCGGCGCATGTCGCCGGCGGCAAACACTTTATCCATCGACGTTTTGTAATCATCCGTGTTGCCAGCAACGTTACCGCGTCCGTCTTTTTCCAGGCCCAGCTCGTCAATCATGCCTTCGTGAACCGGATGCACAAAGCCCATGGCGAGATAGACCCGTTCGCACGGAATTTCAAATTCCGATCCGGCGACTTCGCGCATCTGCCACTGGCCGCCTTCGTCCGCAGTCCATTCGACCTTGATACACTTGGCTGCTTTCAGGTTGCCGTCAGCGTCTGCGATAAATTCCTTGGTCGTGACCGCCCATTGACGCTCACAGCCTTCTTCATGGCTGGAAGATGTGCGCAGCTTGTTGGGCCAGTCGGGCCACGTCGCCAGCTTGTCTTCTTTTTCCGGCGGCTTGGGCATGATCTCGATCTGGGTGACCGATTTTGCGCCCTGGCGGATCGAGGTGCCGACACAATCGGACCCGGTATCGCCACCGCCGATGACCAGCACGTTTTTGTCCGAAGACAGAATTTCGTCTTCCTTGATAGCTTCACCGGATACCCGGCGGTTGCTCTGGGCGAGAAATTGCATGGCGAAATAAACGCCGTTCAGGTCGCGCCCCGGCACGCCAAGATCGCGCGGCGCTTCCGATCCGCCGGTCAGCACCACGGCATCGAACTTTTCGAGCAGTTCCCTGGCCTTGATGTCCACGCCGATGGCGGTGTTGGGCTTGAACTTCACACCTTCGGCCTGCATCTGGCCTAAGCGGCGGTCGATCAGGCTTTTGTCCATCTTGAAATCGGGGATGCCGTAGCGCAACAAGCCGCCGGCCTTGGCGTTCTTTTCAAACAGCGAAACCTTGTGTCCGGCGCGCGCCAGTTGCTGCGCCGCCGCCATGCCCGCAGGCCCGGCGCCAACTACGGCGACAATTTTGTCGGTGCGTTTTTTCGGCGCTTTCGGCTTTAACCAGCCTTCGGCCCAGGCGCGATCGACGATGGCACATTCGATCGACTTAATCGTGACCGGGTGGTCGGTCAGGTTCAGTGTGCAAGATGCTTCACACGGGGCCGGGCAAATGCGCCCGGTAAATTCAGGGAAGTTATTCGTGGAATGGAGAATTTCCGAGGCACGTTTGAAATCACCCCGGTAAAC
>DAOVVL010000178.1 GCA_030637205.1 Thalassospiraceae bacterium
AGGCGTGGTGTCGGCACGTTCGGCGCTTAGCTCACACACACAGTTTGATACCTTTTGGCGCGATTTTTTCAAGATGCCCACCACATCAAATGATGTGCAGCCACCCAAGCCCACCAACACCAGTTCCATCGGCCTGAAGCCGGAATTCATACCCCCGCTTTCGGGTGCGCCATCCATGATAACCACGTGCCCGCTGTCAGCCGTTGCCTCAAACGCCACCCCGCCGGTCCATTTCACCTGAGCCTTCATGCTTCCTGTCCTTTGAATTTTTGAAAATAATCGTTTATCAGGGGCGCTGGCGTCCCCACATGTGTGGTGAGGGCCAAAACCTTAGGCCAGCTGCTAAGGATATAGTAATCCGTGAGCGAGCGCACCACACAGCAACCAGGTTACCCCCATTTTCTCGGCCCCCGTGAAGACCCGATCTGGCTGCCCGTGGCCATGGATGATCGCCTCTATCTGGGCGATCTCAACATCCGGGTGCGCAGTGATGGCAGTTGGGAATATAACGACACAAAAATCACGCGCCCGGAACTGGTGGGCCTGTTCGCCTCCATGTTGATGGTCGATTGCCAGGGCAGCCACTGGCTGGTGTCGTCCACTGAAATGGGCCGCATCAAGGTTGATGACGCCCCTTTTATTGCCGTGGAGCTGTTTATCAGTGAAAAGCTGGAAAGCCAGAACCTGAGCTTTCGCACCAACATCGACGAGATCGTCAGCCTTGGTGAATTCAGCCCGATTTACCTCAAAACCAATCCCCACACCCATGAGGCCAAACCCTATGTTATGCTGGATCGCGGCCTTGAAGCCCTGCTGAGCCGCAGCGTTTATTATCAGCTATGCGAGCTTTGTGTGGAAATGAAAACAGATAAACAAACCGTGTTGGGGGTTTGGAGCGGCAGATATTTCTTCCCGCTCTCGTACCCGATGGCCTTCTGGCCGCCGTTGCCCATCAATGGGCATAGTTACATGCGCCAATGATCGAACGCGCCAGGATCAAGGATCTGCTGCGCAACAATGATGGCTTGGGGGAACGCGGCGATCATGACCTCAACCCCGGCTTCATGTGCAAAGGCGAATTGCGTCCGGCCGCCGTCATGGTCGGGCTGGTGGAACGCGCCGACCAGGTCACCGTGCTGCTGACCCGGCGCACCGATGATCTGGAACACCATCCGGGCCAGATCAGTTTTCCCGGCGGACACATCGAAGCCACCGATGCCCACGCCGAAGCAGCGGCCTTGCGCGAAACCCAGGAAGAAACCGGCATTGATCCCGGCCACGTCGAAATTGTCGGGCGGCTGGACACCTACGTGACGCGCACCGGCTTTACCATTGAGCCGGTGGTGGCGTTTATCACCCCACCGTTTGAGTTGAGCGCAGATCCCACCGAAGTGGCGGAAATTTTCGAAGTTCCGCTGGACCATTTCATGGACCCCGCCAATCATCACCGCCATGAGCACACATTTGAAGGCAAACAACGCCGATTTTACGCCATGCCATATGGTGACTATTATATATGGGGCGCAACGGCCGGGATGCTAAAGAACCTGTATGATGTTCTGGGAAGTTCTGTCGACAAATACCCGCGCGTAAAATGAACGAATGAAGGAAATCTGATGTTTAGAATGGTGTTCAGCTACGTCCTGCCGCTGGTGCTGCCGACGATTTTGTATTTTGTGTGGATGTCGTGGGTACGGCGCAAGGTGGAAGCCGCGCGAAGGCGTGGCGAAGACGCCGAACACATGAAACTGAAAACACCGTGGATCAGGCTGTTGCTGGCGGGGGTTATGCTAATGGCCGTGGGCCTTGCGGTTCTGGCCACCGTCAGCGGTGCGCCGCCCAGCGCCACGTACCAGTCGCCGCGATTTGAAGACGGTAAAATCAAACCGGCGGAAATGATTCCAAACCGCTAATTGCCCACAACCAAAACGGAACAAGAGCCTTGGAGCCAACCGGAAAAATTCCGCCCCAACCGTGGATGACGGCGCCTGAAACCCGCACCTTGATGCAGGCTTTGCGCGAAGCCGACATCGAAGCGCGCTTTATTGGCGGGTGTGTGCGCGATTCCATTTTGAACCGCCCGGTCAAGGATATCGATATCGCCACCCCGGTTCCGCCCGAACAGGTCATGGCGGTTTTGCAAAAAGCAGGCATCCGAACCATTCCCACCGGCATTGATCACGGCACCATCACGGCAATTGTCGACAAACACCATTTTGAAATCACCACGCTGCGCATTGATGTAAAAACCGACGGCAGGCGCGCGCAGGTTGCCTTTACCGACGACTGGACCGCCGATGCGGCAAGGCGCGATTTCACCATCAATGCCATGTCGGCCAACGAAGACGGCGATGTGTTCGATCCTTACAACGGCATGGAAGACTTAGGGCAAGGCCGTGTGCGCTTTGTCGGCGATGCGTTGAGCCGCATAAACGAAGACGTTTTGCGGCTGCTTCGCTTTTTTCGTTTTTTTGCCGAATACGCCAAACCGCCGATCAACGCCGAGGCCCTGATTGCGTGTCGCAAGATGGCGCATCGCTTGAGCGAGCTTTCAGGCGAACGGGTGCGCGGTGAGATATTTAGAATTTTGATGGCACCCAACACGGCTGACACCCTGGCGATGATGCGCGCTGAAAAAGTGCTGGAGCATATCCTGCCCGAAGCCGGCGACGTTGCCCGGTTGCGCGCACTGGCGTGGTTGCTGGAACGCGGCATTCGCATGGATGAACTTGAAACCGACCCGGTTCGCCGCATGGCCGCCCTGATGGCCCCCGATTGTGTTTTAAGGGACGCCACCACAGTGGCCGAACGGCTGAAATTTTCAAACTTTGAACGTCGCCATCTGGAACAGCTGGTCGCCCCGCCCCCCACCGGGGTAAAGCAGCCCATTAGCAGCCAGTGGTCCGACAAGCAAGTGCGCCGGGCGTGCTTCCATCTGGGGCCGGCTGTGCTGATCGATCTGGCATTGCTGGCATGGGCCGGGGAAATCGCCGAAACGCCCCGCCAGAAGACCCCAGTCATTAAAGGGTGGGAACGGGTCCTTAAATCCATCATCGCCTGCCCCCCCCAGGAATTCCCGCTCAAGGGCCGCGATGGCCTGAAACTGGGCATTGCGGCGGGGCCTGAACTGGGCCGGGCGTTAAAACAGGTTGAGCAGTGGTGGATCGAAGGTGACTTCCAGGCGGGGCGCGAAAACTGCCTAAAACGGCTGAAAGCGGCGTTTGAGGGCTGAAAAAGCGGCGTTTGAGGACAAAATTTGAATTTTTCCACAGTTTTTTTACTTAAATTTGTTTCTACCGCGATACTTGGGTGTGAATCACCATCAACTAATATTGAGCGAGTTTTAAATACTTACAAATAGAAAACGAATTGGTCTAAATATAACCCGCCTTTTTGGGTGGGCTGCAAAGGTCAACTGAGTAGTAGAAAAGTCTGCAGTTTTTCATATAGTTGCTCCGACTTAACAAAAACAAATAATCAGTTCCCCGAGGCGCACACGAACATCAATATTACTTAGCTGTAATATATAAAACCTCTAATATTACTTGCGTGCTGGAACTATACTTTTGGAGAGCACGCTACATGTCGGCTGAACGCCCCCATAAGAAGGCATTCCCCTGGATCAGGGTAGTCATGTCAGTCGCCGCGGTGGGCGCCATCATCGTGCTGGCCGCGCAAGTCTTTGACAGCCAGCTCCATTACGAAAGCGAAGACGTGGTCGCCGGCCCGATTGTGCCCGGCACCCAATACCCCGAAGAAACCTTTTCCGGCAAAGACGTGCCCCAGCCGATCAATTTTTCGCACAAGATCCACGCTGGCGATAACGAGATCAACTGCATGTACTGCCATACCTACGCGCGGCGCTCGAAGGTTTCGGGCATTCCGCCGTTATCCAAGTGCATGGGCTGTCACAACGTTATCGCCACCGAAAAGCCAGAGATCATCAAGCTGACCGATTACTGGAACAAAGGCGAAAGCCCGGCGTGGAACAAGGTTCACGATTTGCCGGACTTTGTGCATTTCACCCATCAGCGACATCTCAAACGCTTTTTATTCGATAACGAAGAACTGGACGTATCGGACGCCAAGCGGGTCTGTTCAATGTGTCATGGCGATATCGCCGAAATGACCGTCGCCAAAAAATCACGGCCACTGACCATGGGCTTTTGCGTGCGCTGTCACGAAGCCAATGAAGGCCCGTCCGATTGCACCAAGTGCCACAAGTAGGATCTGGAGAACCGAAGACGATGACCAGACGCACTAAAGCCAGAAGCACTTATGACCGCAGGCAGTTCCTGAAAGCCTTAGGGATCAGCACCGCCGGCGTGGCGCTGGCCGGGTGCGATCTTCCGTCTTATGTGACCCTTGAAGAAGGTGAGGAAACGGTCAATTCCTATCTGGCCCCCGATGAATACATGATCCCCGGCGTGGGTGTGTGGTACGCATCGACCTGCCTGCAATGCGCTGCCGGGTGTTCGGTTCATGGCCGGGTCCGCGAAGGCCGGGTGTTGAAACTTGAAGGCAACGCGCAAGCCGGCATTAACAGCGGGCGGCTGTGCCAGATGGGCCAGGCCGCATTGCAAACCCATTTTAATCCTGATCGCCTGAACCAGCCGATGATCCGCAAAGATGGCAAGCTGCAAACGGCCACATGGGACGAAGCACTGGCGCTGATCGCACAAAAATCAGGTTCCGGGCGCGGCGCATGGGTTAGCGGTTCCATCAGCGGCCACCAACGGGTGCTGATCGAAACCCATTTGGATGCACTGGGCGGCGGCAGCCATTACGCCATCGAAGCCGTGAATTCCAAAATCTGGGAAAGCGCCTGTCGCGACATGCTGGGCGATCCCAACCC
>DAOVVL010000180.1 GCA_030637205.1 Thalassospiraceae bacterium
AGAACGGCCATAGTGCAGATGAAAACCACGTATCGAGAACGTCCGGGTCGCGGTTGATCTCAACCGGCTTGCCGTAATGGGCGTCAGCAGCCGCTTGCGCTTCTGCTTCCGAGTGTTCGACAAACGGTGTGCCATCGGGGCCGTACCACGCAGGGATTTGATGGCCCCACCAGATCTGTCGCGAAATGCACCACTGCTGGATTTTGCGCATCCATTCGAAATAAGTGTTTTCATAGGATTTTGGATGGAACGTGGTGCGCCCGTCTTCGACCGCCTTGATCGCATCCTTGGCCAGTTCCTTGGCATCGACAAACCACTGATCCAGCAACCACGGCTCGATCACCACGCCGGAACGGTCGCCATACGGGATGGTCATGGGGTTGTCCTCGATTTTTTCGAGCAACCCCAGACCTTCCATTTCCTTGACCACCACATCGCGCGCTTCGAAACGGTCCAGCCCGTGATAATGTTCGGGCGTGTTTTCGTTCATGCAGGCGTTGTGATCCAGCACGTTAATCAGTTCCAGATCATGGCGCCGCCCGACCTCGAAATCGTTGAAGTCGTGCGCGGGTGTCATCTTTACCGCACCGGAGCCTTTTTCAGGATCGGCGTAATCGTCAGCCACGATGGGAATGGCACGATTGGCGATGGGCAAAATGGCGCGCTTGCCGACCAGATGGGCATAACGTTCATCATCGGGGTGAACCGCAATGCCGCTATCGCCCAGCATGGTTTCGGGGCGCGTGGTCGCGACGGTCACGAATTCATTAGTCGGCTTTCCGTCTTCGCCTTCAAGCGGGTACTTGAAGTACCACATCTTGCCGTTTTGATCGCGGTTCTCGACTTCCAGATCGGAAATTGCGGTGTGCAATAACGGATCCCAGTTGACCAGCCGCTTGTCGCGGTAAATCAATCCGGCTTTGTGCAGCTCGACAAACACCTTGCGCACCGCTTCGGACAGACCGTCATCCATGGTGAAGCGTTCGCGGCTCCAGTCACACGATGCGCCAAGACGTCTAAGCTGGCGCGTAATGGTGCCACCGCTTTCGGCTTTCCATTCCCACACCCGTTCAATGAACTTGTCGCGGCCAAGATCGTGGCGCGTGATGCCTTCGGCTTCCATCTGGCGTTCGACCACCATCTGGGTGGCGATGCCGGCATGATCGGTGCCGGGCTGCCACAACACATCAAAGCCCTTCATGCGGTGATAGCGGGTCAGGATGTCCTGCAGCGTATTGTTGAGCGCATGGCCCATGTGCAGGCTGCCCGTCACGTTGGGCGGCGGGATCACAATGGTATAGGTTTCGGCGTCGCTTTTTTGCCCGCAGGCAAACGCGCCTGAGGATTCCCAGTCATCATAAATCCGGGCTTCGACTTCGCCGGGCTGGTACTTCTTTTCCAGCATTGTAATCGGTCCAGTTCCTAGAAATTATCGCTTTGAGCCTGTTTAACGAAGCCAAGCGGCCTTGGGAAGCCGCCTCAGTAAAAAACGGTCGAAAAAGACGCAAAAACCTCAAAAAAAACCGCCACCAGGCTTACCCGGCAGCGGTTTTAATTGGGATGTTGGCTAAACGGCCCTAACTGTCGAGGCGTTCGGCCCGGTTGATCATGCGGTCGATCTCTTTTTTGACCAGACGTTCGATCAGGTACGGCAGGTTCTGATCCAGCCATTCCTTGAGCAGCGGGCGGATCATTTCGCGGATCATGCCTTCGACCGTGACTTCGCTGCCGCCGATCTGCAATTCGCGCTGGGAAAGAATGGCGCGCGCCAGATCACCCAGCACATCGGTCGATGCCCGGTACGTGGCACCGGAAACCAGACCTTCGTTGCCTTCGGGCGCGGCGGTGATCATTTCGCGGGTCAGATCAAGGATCGAGGAAATATCAGGCTCGCCACCCGGACGGGGCGGCGGTGGCGGTGGCGGCGCAGGCGCAGCGGCAGGTTCCGGTGCGGGTGCGGGTGCAGGCGCCGGTTCCGGTTCCGGATCATCTTCCGCCAGTTCAACTTCAGGGGCCGGGGCCGGTTCTTCGGCAGCCATTTCTTCCATGGCCGCGGCCATTTCATCAACGGGCTCTTCAGCCGCTTCGGGTTCAGGCTCGGGTTCCGGATCAGCAGCCGGTTCTTCAGCCGCCATTTCTTCCATGGCAGCAGCCATTTCATCGACGGGCTCTTCAGCCGCTTCGGGTTCAGGTGCGGGCGCAGCTTCAGCCGGCGCTTCCCCACCCTCTTCTTCGCCATCTTCCGACAAAATGCGCCGGATAGAAGCGAGAATGTCTTCCATCGAGGGCTCTTCGCCCGGAGTATCCTGGGTTTCTTCGCTCATAAACAGCTCGCTGGCCAGTGGCCCCTATTAAATAGAATCGGAAATAAACGTTACGGCTGAAATAGTTACGATTCAGTCAATTTTAATCGATGCCGCCGCCGAACATCTTCCACTGAACGTCCCGATAATGCCCAACTGGATCGTACAAAGCCACAGGCAGTTGTAATTCAGCAGCCGTCAAACGGCCCACAGATGATAGCAACGACAGGGTCGCAACGGTCGCATCCCGTTGAGAAGTAACAAGATTTACCCGTGCATCAAGCAATTCCTGCTCGGCATCAAGCACATCAAGAACGGTACGCGAACCGACGCTGGCTTCCTTTTGCACCCCTTCCAGCGCCGTTTGGGACGCTTGAACCTGGGTTTCGAAGGCGGCGATTCGCGCCCGGGTGGCGGCATGGTTTTCCCAGGCGGTGCGAATCTGCTGGGTCGCGTCGCGAAGCGCCTGATCGAACGCCAGACGCAAACCCTGTGCCTGATGGCGCGCACTGCGAAGGCCCGAATAGGTCGAGCCGCCCTGATAAAGCGGCACCGAAAGCGATAACGTGCCGACATATTCGGTGGCCCAGTAACCGCTCGCCGACGTATCAAGGCTGCGCTTGGCGGATCCGGTCAGGGCCAGGCTGGGCAGCAATCCGGCCCGGGTCGCGTTTATGCTTTCGCGCGCGGCTTTTTCATCAAAGCCTGCGGCAATCACGCCGGGGTTGGCGGCTTCGCCATCCTTGAGCGCCGCTTCCAGCGATTGGGGTATCTTGAAGCTGATATCCGGTGCTGCAAACGCGCCGGGGGCTTCGCCCACTGCATTGGTAAAGGCGGCACGTGAACTTTCCAGCGTTCCGGCGGCCGAAATGCTGTCGGCAACCGCGCGCGCCAGACGGGCTTCGGCCAGATGCACATCGGTGCGCGTAATTTCGCCAACCTTGAAGCGATCGCGTGTGGCTTGAAGCTGGCGCTTCAACACTTGTTCGTTATTTAAGTTCAGATCACGCACAGCCTGATCACGCACCACGTTGAGGTACGACGTCGCAGCCGAAAGCAGGATCGATTGTTCGGTTCCCAGCAAACGCGCCCGCGCGGCCTCAACCTGGTGGGTCGCTTTGCGCATCCCTGCCATGGTCGCGCCGCCGGAATAGATCGGCTGGCTGAGCGTCAGGGTCATGGTTTTAGGATCGGTGCTGACCTGAGTGCCGGGGTTTGCGCTGGTTTCCTTGCGGCTGTCGCCCACGGTACCCGTTGCCGTCACGCTGGGGCGGAAACCCGAAAGTGCCGTCGGTACGCCTTCATCGGTGGCGCGCAAATTGGCGCGCGCGCCTTCAAGGGATGGATTGGTCAGATACGCCTTGGCCAGCGCATCTTCAAAATCGCCTGCGCCTGCCGGAGCCGCGATGGCGACCAGGCCGATAAATGCCAGACGCGGGACGAGTGAATTAGGAAACTTCATGTTTAACACCTGTAAGAACTTAAAAAGAAAACGTCCGGGCCTTGGCAAATTCAGGCAGCGACGGAATGTTCGCATCAAACAACTGACGGTGAGAATATCCCAAGCCGTTTCGCTGAACCAACATCGCCTTGCCCGGCACCACACCGGGGGTCTTGACCACGGCCACCAGTTTTCCGCCGTCGGCAAGCTGTTCCAGCAGGTTTTGCGGAATTTCCGAAACCGCGCCATTGATCAAAATCGCATCGAACGGGGCCTGTGCGGGATGGCCTTTGGATATATCGCCCTTAAATACCGTAACGGTATCGACGCCTTGTTCGAGCAACGTTGTCGATGCCTGATCGGCCAGATCAACATTGCTTTCCAGCGCCACCACCGCACTGGCAAGCCGCGCCATGCAGGCGGCTTCGTATCCGGTGGCAGAACCGATGACCAACCCTAAGTCGGTGTCGTCAATTTCTGCTTCCTGTAACAGGCGCGCCAGCACCATCGGTTCCATCATAATGCGCCCGGGTGCCACTTCGATGTCTTCATCAATGTAGGCGCGGACTTTAAGCGCATCGGCAAGAAACGCTTCGCGCGGCAACACTTCCATGGCGTCGATCAGCAGCGAATCCGTCACACGGTTGGTGCGAATTTGGCCTTCGATCATGAAATGCCGGGCGGCGGCAAAATCCATATGCGTAAACTCCTATAAAGCCCTCAACGAGGGCTTGTGGGGTGCAACCAGATAAAGCACTGGAATACGGGGATTAAAATAGCCGCTCATGGGCCTGAATACAACTTGATAACCACGCAATCAAGCCCGCTTTTGGCCCGTCAAACGCAAGCGGGGGCCTGATCCGGGCCTGATCTGGATCGGGGCCCGGCCCCCGGCTGGCGCCGTGGCAAAGCTCCCCTTGACCCGAAGGGTGCAAAAGTTTTAAGTTCCAGCGCCCTCGCAAGGGAGGCCATCAAAGGGAGAGTTTTGCTCCCCCTTGAAGGCCAAATTGGCGCGGTGGCGGAGTGGCTACGCAGCGGCCTGCAAAGCCGTGTACACCGGTTCGATTCCGGTCCGCGCCTCCAGCCTGTC
>DAOVVL010000301.1 GCA_030637205.1 Thalassospiraceae bacterium
CGTTGCCCGGGTTGGCCCGCGTGGTGGCGTAAACGGTGCGAATACCCGCAACCTGCAAGGTTTCATTTTCAACTGCCTGCACCAACCCATCGCGCTCATAAATGGAAAGGTTGCCGCGCGCGCGGATCTGGATCATCGCCATTTCGGGTTCGGTGCTGGGAAAGAACTCAATCCCGTTGCCAAATGCCCCGTACGTTCCCAACACCGTAAACAAAACCATCACGGCAGCCAGCAGCACTTTGGCGGGACGGTCCAACGCCCATTTCAAAAGGTTCAGGTATTTGCCGGTAAATTGCCCAACGTGGGAAAAGTCGGCTTCGTTACCCGCCAGCGCCTTCATTTCTTCAGGATTTGCGGTGCCGGGCTTGCCGATATAGGCACCCAGTGTGGGCACAAAGATCAATGCCATTAACAACGATGCGCTTAAAGTAGCCACCAGCGTGATCGGCAGATAGACCATGAACTCACCCACAATGCCGGGCCAGAACAGCAACGGCAAAAAGGCCGCCAGCGTGGTCAACGTCGAAGATATGATCGGCGCCGCCATCAGTTTGGCGGCTTGTGAATAGGCGCGGTGGCGCGGTTCGCCCTCGGTCATTTTACGATCGGCGTATTCGGTCACCACGATGGCGCCATCGACCAGCATACCGACCGCCAACACCAGACCAAACAGCACAACCATATTCATGGTCAGGCCCATGGCGTACAGAACCAACACCCCGGTGAGGAACGAACCCGGAATGGCGATGCCGACCAGCGTTGCCGAACGCAGGCCCAACGCCGCCACGACCACAATCATGACCAGCAAAATGGCGCTGATGACACTGTTTTCCAGGCTGTTAAGCCGTTCGGCCATCATTTTGGATTTATCGTTGACGATCGAAACGTGCACCGCTTCGCGCATTGCCTGGGGCCAGACTTCTTGTTCGGCTTTGAGCACTTCGCGCACCATGCGAACGGTATCAATAATGTTTTCACCAGCGCGTTTGGATACTTCCAACGTCACCGCACGGTTGCCGCCGACGCGGGCAAAACTTTTGGGGTCCCGGAAGCTTCGCCGCACTTCGGCAATGTCAGCGAGCTTGATGACCGCATCGCCTTCAACCTTGGCCGGTGTCGACATAATCTCATCAATGGTTTCAAACAGGCCCGGAACCTTCAGCGCAAAACGCCCAAGGCCTGTGTCCTGCGCACCTGCGGCGACCAGCTTGTTGGATGCCCGCATGCTGGCCGATGCCTGCGACGGGTCAATGCCATAGCTTTCCATCTTTACCGGGTCGATCAGAATTTCGATCATTTCGTCGCGAACCCCGGTCAGGTTCGCTTCCAACACGGGGCCAAGGCCTTCGATGGAATCTTTCAGTTCGCGCCCGATATGCAACAGGGCGCGTTCCGGGACGTCGCCCGATAAAACGATGATGACAATGGGAAAGGCCGAGAAATTGATTTCCTGAATGATCGGCTCGTCACTGTCGTCGGGAAGTTCGGGTTGGGCAAGGTCCACCTGTTCGCGCACATCGGTCAGCGCCTGATCGACATCAAACCCGGCATCGAACTCAAGCACAAGGTTTGCGCCGCCCTCAAAACCCTTGGCGCGCATTTCCTTCAGGCCTTCGACGGACCTGAGTTCCTGTTCCAGCGGGCGAATGATCAGGCGTTCTGCATCTTCAGGCGAAATGCCTTCGTGCATCACGCGCACGATCACCAACGGAATACTGATATCGGGTTCTGCTTCCTTGGGGATTTCGGCGTAACCCACGGCACCGGCAACCAGCAACAAAACCAAGGTGCTAAGCACCGTTCGGGAATGGGAAAAGGCAAGGTCAATGACAGCGCGCATGGCTTAGTTACCCCCACCAGACGTGGCCTTGGGCATTGGCATGGGCAACGGTTCGACCTTTTGGCCGGGGCGCACGAATTCCTGACCGACCACGATCACATTTATTTCAGGGCCAAGGCCGGAAATCCAGATGCCGTCACGGGTATCAGACACCATCTCAACGCCATGAAACACCACCAAATTATCGCTATCCACCGCCTTGATGCCCAAGCGGCCTTCATCGTTCAGGGTCAGGATTGCCGGCGATACGCGGTGGGCGTTTTCAGTTTGCATCGGCAGACGCAATTCCGCCGTGACGCCATCGGCGATGGAATGATCGGGCGTTTGCAAGGTTACTTCAACCACGTAAGTCCGCGTGGCTGCACTTGATGCCTTTGAAACGTAACTGACCATGCCTTCAAAGCTGCGGCCATCCATTAACTTCACGGTGGCGCTTCCGCCCAGTGAAACATTGACCGCGTCGCGTTCGGCAACTTCGGCGGAAACTTTGACTTGGGATAAATCAATGACCCGCGCCGCCATCTTGCCCTTGGAAACCAGATCGCCCGCTTCCACCGGGATGTCATCAACGATACCGGAAAACGGCGCACGGATTTGGGTGTTGGCGAAATTGCTTTTGGCCAGCGCCAGCCCTGCGCGGGCGGCTTCCATATCGGCCTTGGCGCCGGCGGTGTTGAGCTTTGATCTGAACCCTTCCTTGCCCAGCGCCGTGGCGGCATCAAAGGCGATTTCGGTTTGCGCCAGACGGGCCCTGGCTTCTGATACACGTTCATCGCGGCCTTCAGCATCAAAGCGCACCAAAATATCGCCCTTGTTCACGGCGCTTCCCTTGGTCGCAACAACTTCCAACACGGTCGCATCAAATTTTGAGCGAAGTGAAACCGCCCTTCCGGCCTTGACCCGGCCATAAACGGCAACGGTGCGGGTATGTTGAACCGCCTGGCTGACGGCAACCTGAACGCGGGTCAGCGATTGCGATGTGATGGGCTGCGCTTCATCAACCTGTTTGGTTGATATCACGCCACTGGACATCCATGCCAATGCCACCACGGCAATGGCGATCGCGGCCCGATAGGAAGGCTTGAGGTTTTTCCAACGCGAACGCGCGCCATTAACTGCATCTGATTGAATAAAATCTTTCGGGCTCATTGTGCCGCCCCCCTGGTTAACTGGCTAAACGTTTGTTCTGATAGGGCGTGACCGGCATCGATATTGCCAATGATGCGCCTGAGGAAACCCCGCAACAGATCCGTTTC
>DAOVVL010000231.1 GCA_030637205.1 Thalassospiraceae bacterium
ACCAAAGCGCTGGTTATATTCTTCCAGAAAGGCGGGATCGTATATATGATAATTCGAGGTCACGACGCTGACCTGGTATTCGGCGTTAATGGGATCAAAAACCAGCACGCCCGCGCCCGCAGCATTCATGGCCGGTGCGAACTGATCCAGCACATCCATCCAGCCATTGGGCTGCAATGGCAGGTCATAGATGACTGAGACCAGGTCCAGGTCTTGTTGTGAATACATAGGCGCTCCCCAAAAAAAGCGGCCCTGTTATTGATTTTATCCGCCACCCAGGTGCTGAAATGGCGGCTTCAACCATGATACACATTTGTAACAAAGGTTTCACCCCAAAGTTTTATTCTGGGGGGGGCACAGTCAGCATTTCGCACAAAAAAAGACCCGGCTAAAGACCCAGCTAAAGACCCGGCCGTTAAAGCCGGGTCTTTGATCGATTGGTTGGATTTGGCGCTCAACAGCCTTCATTAAGATTTGCTCAGATTTAGCCTGCGTTAGACATCAAAAGAAAAGGGGAGTGACTTCTCCGAGCCACTAACCGTATGTGGGGAAACCTACATCAATAATGTCAGATACTGGTTCAAACGAACAATTGAGCACTGCGGTTCCTCGATTTTACAAACACATTTTTTGAGTGTAAAATGCACAAAGTTCGCAACTTTTAAGGGGGGTATGAATTATGGCCAAGAACGATGTTACGGACGAGGTTTTCCTTAATTTCGACACCCATACTGTTTTTCAAGCCCTTATGGATGAATACAGGGGAAAATCACATTGGTGGATGCCGCATGTTAAGATTGGCCCAATTGAAGGACCGCCGTTTGGCGAACCGGGAGGGAAAATTCACGCTTGGCCCAAAGTCCCTGGTAAACCGCAATATATTATGGAAGCGGCGGAAATTGAGGAGGACAGTTTAATCAGGGTCAGCTTTGAGGGCGCTTTTATCGGTGAGGGTACATGGAACTTGCTTCCGGAAAATGGGGGAACCCGCCTAAGTTATCGGTGGATAGCGGAGCCTAGCGAAATAATGTTCAAACTAACCGCCCCCTTCTTTAATGCTGGCAAGATACACTCCAACATCATGGAGAAAATTTTTGAGTCCCTGAAACGTTACTTGGAAGCAAGTTAGTGAGATAAGGCAGTGCGGTGGCGGTACACACTATCTTGCATCATCAAAACAATTACTATTTTGTCGATTTCGACAAAATTGAGCTGTCAATCTCTCCACAAAAAAACTTTGTTGGAATAGCGGGTTAATACAAAAGGAGCCATCGCTTTGAGCGATGGCTCCCCTCATTTGGTTAGTGGCTCGGTGACTTCTCACTCCCCCAAAAAAATAACCACTTTGATTTGCCAAGTCATTGGTATGAGGCACACAAAAAAAGACCCGGCCGTTAAAGCCGGGTCTTTGATGGTTTTGATGGATTTGGCGCTTAGTAGATGTTTTGTGCCGCAACCATGGCATAGAGCATCGGGATCGAGAGCAGGGTGTTGGTTCTCGAAAACAGCAATGCGGTGCGTGCGGCTGCCGCTTTGGCGTCGGCGTCCACTTCAACCATGCCCAGAACTTTCTGCTGGTTGGGCCAGATCAGGAACCACACGTTGAACCACATGATGATGCCCATCCACATGCCCAGCCCGATGGCCACATGCTTGGCGTTGGAAAAGCCGTCCATGGCGCCAATGGTCAGCGCCTCGACGATGTAGCCGTTCTGGTAAGCCAGGAACAGGCCAAACACGATGGTGCTCATGGCCGCCCAGCGGAACCAGAACAAGGCGGTCGGCGCAATGTACTTGCCGATCACCGGTTTCTGGTCGTCAGGAATTTTGGGCATGGAGGGCACTTGTACAAAGTTGAAGTACCACAGCAGGCCGATCCACATGACGCCGGAAATGACGTGCAGCCAACGGGTGATGAAGGTGCCATAGGCAAAGCTGACATCGAAGCTTTCGCCGCTGGCGCCGTTGATGATCAGGACCATGACAACGGTCAAAACAAAACCGGCGATGACCGTGTTTCTGAGGTTGGTAAGAATGGCAGCCATTGTGAATTATTCCTTTTTCAATCTAGGTCGTTACCTATTGGTAAAATTACTTAAATTTATTTGAGTGAAATATAAGGTTATTCTTTCAACCTTCAAGATATTTAATATATATGGAATATCAATGGCTTAAAGCTGAATAAGTCAGGCCTTAGCGCCACGGTGCGGCTAATTACCACACAGACTCGGGGGTTGCCGGTTCCGACGGCCCGAGGCTGGCACTGGCCTGATCGTCGGGGCGCAGCACCATCAGCTCGAGCTGTGAAAGTTCGGGAAAGATCGGCTTTGAATGGCTTTTATATAACAGCACCACGCCGCGGTCGGTATCGGGGAAGCCGCCGCGCGCATCATCGAACTTGCGAACTTCCAGATTAACCACCTGATCGGTTCCGGGTTCCCGGCTTTGCCACAACATGGTCGGGTTTTCCTGACGCGGTCTTGCCAGCGGCGCGATGGTGCGCGCGATAGACTTGGTGGGCTGGCCATAGGTTTCGACAAAGTGGTTGATCACGGTGTCGAATGATTGAGATCCGAACAACACATGGAAGTTGGTCGCCCGTCCACCATCGTAACGCGCGATGGCGCGGGTGCCCTGGTACATGATGGTATCAACCTGGAAGTATTCTTCGATATCCAGCGGCCAGAAAAGTGTTTCGATACAAAACATGGTCTGGCCAGAACCCTTGGCGGCGCAGGGGCGGTGGATGGTATCTTCTTTCATGCGTTCCAGCCGGCTTTCGGTTATTTCCTGACCGACATGCATTTCTTCGCCAAGGATCAACGCCACCCCGTCAAGCATTTTGCCGGTGGGGTTGAAGACCCTGGGTCGCGCCACAACGTCCGTGGGCAGCAATGCGGATTCCAGTTCGGTAATGGCCCAATCCTCGCCTTCGGGGGGTTGTCGGGTTGGGGCCAGCGGGTTTTCGTCGGTTGGAATTTCCAGACCTTCCAGTGCATCGCTGGTCGCTTCGGCGACATCGGTGTCAGCGGCAAATGGATCATCTTCGGCCAGATCTGTTGGTGCTGCATCGGGCTCGGCTTCGTCAAATGCAAGCGGGGATTCCTCTGTCAGTTCCAGTTCTGATGCTTCCTCATCTTCACCCAACAGGGCCAGCAGGTCGTCCGGTATGTCGTCCGGGTCGCCCGGATCCGGTTCCACATCGGCGATCAGCTCGAGAGTGTCGTCCTCGGTTGTATCCTGATCGGGCTCAGACGCCAGTTTGACTTCCTCAGTGGAACCGTCGGCGGGTTGGGTCGCCGTGGGCGCAGCCGGTGAAGGTGTTGAGGGCATTATTGTGGCTATATCACCTTGGCTGCTTTTCAGTTCGCGCAATTGTTCGGCCACGGCTTCCGCCTTCACGCTGTCATCTTCACGCGGTCCCACGGCGGAGCGAACCGGGGTCTTGATCTTCAGCGGATCAATATCGGTAGGTGTTTCAACCGTGCGAACCACCCCGCTGGTATTGGGCGGCTTGAAGAAATCGAAAAAGGTCGTGAAAAACCGCCGCGTTGCGGACGGTGGGGCAGGCGGCGGCGCTTCTTCGACCGCCATGTCTTCGTCCAATTCCAGTGGTTGAGCTGACAGTTGCGGCGCAGGTTCAGGCTCAGCTTGGGCAACCTGGATGGCTGGCTGTGGTTCGGGTTCGGATTGGGCCAGCACGTTCAGGGTCGCAAGCTCGGGCACAGATGCGACGCTGGGTGCATCGGGAAGTGCGCCGGGCTCGGCTTGGGCCAGCACGTTCAGGGTTTCAGGCTCGGGCGCGGATGCGACGCTGGGTGCATTGGGCAGCGCATCGGCCTCGGCTTGTGCCAGCGTTGCGCCCATGTTTGCAGGCTCAGGCGCGTTTGCGACGTTGGGTGCATCGGGAAGTGAGCCGGGCTCAGCATTGGCAACCACGTTCAGGGTTGCGGGCTCAGGCGCAGATGCCACGCTGGGTGCATCGGGAAGCGAGCCGGGCTCGGCCGGGGGCGCGTCGGGTAGGGAAAGAGCGGAGCCGGGGGCGGAGATCTCGGTGGGCGC
>DAOVVL010000168.1 GCA_030637205.1 Thalassospiraceae bacterium
ATATATCCAAACACGATGCCAGCCCGTGGCGGCGCAAGTTTGAAACAATACTGCCCGAAGCAAATTTTTGCGTGTGGCCCGACGAAACGCCTGCGGATCCGGGCGACGTGGATTATGTTTTAACGTGGATGCCTGAACCGGGCTTGCTGGCAAGCTTTCCCAATTTAAAAGTGATATTTAACATGGGTGCCGGGGTCGATGTGTTGTTGGGCGACAAAACCGTGCCCGCGCACGTGCCCATCGTGCGGCTGGTCGATCCATTGCTGACATCAGGCATGGTTGAATACGTGGCGCACTGGGTGCTTCACTTTCACAGACAGTTTCACAAATACGCAGCCCTGCAAGCCGGCCACGTTTGGGAAGAGAACCCGCCGCCCTTTACCGCCAAACGCGCCATCGGCTTTTTAGGTATTGGCGAGCTGGGTCAGGCGTCGGTTGTGGCGCTTCAGGCATTGGGCTTTAAAAACATTGCCGGATGGTCTCGAACCAAAAAGGATATCGCGGGTGTTGAAAGTTTTGCCGGCGACGACGAGCTTGCAGCATTTCTCGGGCGCACGGAAATTCTCATCACGCTGCTTCCGTTCACCCCCGCAACGCGCCACATCGTGAATGGCGATACCTTGGCGCAATTGCCAAAAGGCGCCTGCATCATCAACCCCGGTCGCGGCGCGCTTATTAATGACGATGACCTGATCGCGGCGCTGGATGATGGCCACATTGATGCGTGTGCATTGGATGCTTTTGAGGTTGAACCTTTGCCATCATCGCATCCCTACTGGGATCATCCACGCGTGAAGCTGACCCCGCACATCGCCAGCCTGACGGTTGCCGGGTCCGCCGCCACCTCAACCGCCAAGATGATCAAAAGCATTGAAGCGGGCGGGCCGCTTGAAAATGTTATCGACAGGGAATTGGGATATTAAATGGTCTGCAAATATGATTGCAGACCAGACAGGTCCAGATAACCATACGTCAGGCCTAACAACACGCCGCCCAAAACAATCCGGTAAAGCACGAACGGTGTAAACGTCGCGCGCCTGAGCCACGCCATCATCAGTGCAATGGCGACCAGTGCCGCAATAAACGAAAGACCTGCGGCGACAAAAACATCGTTGTTCAGTTGCATGTCGCCGCCTTGATAAAGCTCATAGCCTTTTAAGGATCCCGCCCCGATGATCGCCGGGATCGAAAGCGCCATGGAAAAGCGCGCCGCGTCCACGCGTTCCATACCCAACAGGCGGCCCGCCGTCATGGTAATGCCGGACCGCGACGTTCCCGGAACCAACGCCAGAACCTGTGCCAGGCCGATCACGATCACGTCAAAAAATTTGAGATGCTCAATTCGGCGCAACGTCAGTCCGATGCGGTCCGCCACCCACAACAAAATACCAAAGCCCAGCGTCGCCCACGCAATCACTTCGACGGATCGCAGCATTTGCGTATAAGTCGTATTGATCACAAAGCCCGCAACAACCACGGGCACGGTGCCAACCACCAGAAACATCGCCAAACGAGCGCCATCGTTCATGCCGCGGCCTTTGATGGCGCGCATTATTCCTTGCAACATTTGACTGATTTCGCTGTGCAAATAAATCATCACCGCGCCCAGGGTACCCACATGCACGGCCACATCCAGTATCAAGCCCTGATCGTTCCACCCAGCCAGCCACGGCACCAATACCAGGTGGCCCGATGAACTGATGGGCAGAAATTCGGTCACGCCCTGAACCAGGGCTAAAATGGCAAGATGAAGAACCGGCACGGACGCGAAACCCCCAGAAAACCCCAATTGCTCGCAGCTGATCGAGGCGAACCGTCCTCGATAGGTGCGAATCGGTGTCAAAACTCTAACCCACGCCCGCGCTGCCCGCAATTGCCCCGAACCCCTAGGACGCCGGGCAACCATCGGGAATAAAACGCGTTTTCGCCGCCATCCGCAAAATTCGAGGGTTCTGTTTTCAGATCATCCCAAAATGGTACTTTTCCCAAGGTTTCTGCGGGGTTTTTGCCCCAAAAAAAGGCCTTCGCAGACTTTTCTTTTGAGGTCAGGTCGGCTAATGTCGCGCTCCCTTAGACGTTCAGGCAAACGTGTGAGGAAATCGAGGGTTACTCAAGGTGCCGGCTGCACCACAAACCGCAGCCCACAAGGCCCTAACGCCCATAAAAATGAAGAAAATGCCCGCTCTTTGGCACACACAGGCGGCGGGATGGTTAAGGATGACTACACATGAGGAAGGCTGGATCATTGCCCCCCCGGCAAGGGCTATACGACCCCGCAAATGAACACGATAACTGCGGCGTCGGCTTTATTTGCCATATCAAGAACAAACAAAGCCACGACATCATTCAAAAAGGTCTTGAGATTCTCGTTAATCTCGACCACCGCGGTGCCGTGGGCGCCGACCCGCTGGCCGGTGACGGCGCGGGCATCATTATTCAAATTCCCCACATGCTGCTGAGCGAAGATTGCGCCAAGCTGGGCTTTGATCTGCCTGACGCGGGCGAATATGCCGTGGGCCAGATCTTTTTGCCCCAAGACGACACCTCGCGCGCGGCCTGCGAAAAGGCTTTGGAAACGGTGATTGAGCGCGAAGGCCAGGTTCTTTTGGGTTGGCGCGACGTACCGGTGGACAATTCTTGTTTGGGCGAAACCGTAAAGCCCGATGAACCCGTTGTGCGTCAGGTGTTTATCGGCAGGGGTGAAGGTACGCCGGTTCGCGGCGCGTTTGAGCGCAAGCTGTACGTGATCCGCAAACAGTCCCATCACGCCATCTGGGATGAAACGCCCGAAGAAGACCACGCCAATTTTTATACCTGTTCGCTTTCGACGCGCACCATCGTTTACAAGGGCATGGTGCTTTCGAAAAATCTGCAGGTTTATTACAAAGACCTGAGCGACCCACGATCCGAATCGGCGCTGGCGCTGGCCCATCAACGCTTTTCCACCAACACCTTTCCCAGCTGGGAACTGGCGCAGCCGTTCCGCTATCTTTGCCATAACGGCGAAATCAACACGGTGCGCGGCAACATCAACTGGATGGCGGCACGCAAGCATTCAATGAAATCTGAGGTGTTGGGCAAAGACCTAGACAAGCTGTGGCCGTTGATCGGCGATGGTGCGTCTGATAGCGCCACGTTTGATAACGCGCTGGAACTGTTGGTCGCCGGTGGTTACAGCTTAAGCCACGCAATGATGATGATGATCCCCGAAGCGTGGGACAACAACCCGCTGATGGATGATGACCGTCGCGCATTTTACGAATACAACGCAGCCCTCATGGAACCGTGGGACGGCCCAGCCGCCGTGTGTTTCACCGATGGCCGCCAAATTGGTGCTACGCTGGATCGCAACGGCCTGCGCCCGGCACGATATGTCGTAACCGATGATGATCACGTCATCATGGGATCAGAAGTTGGCGTGCTGGAAATTCCCGAAAGCAAGATCGTCAAAAAATGGCGCCTGCAGCCGGGCAAGATGTTCCTGATCGACCTTGAAGAAGGCCGCATCATTGATGATGAAGAAGTCAAAGCACAACTGACCGGGGCCAAGCCGTATCAGAAGTGGTTGGATAACTCGCAGATTATGGTGTCCGACCTGCCCGACGATGTCGAACCCATGATGCCCGATCCCGAAACGCTTTTGAACCATCAACAGGCTTTTGGCTACACCCAGGAAGATACCAAACACTTCCTCATCCCCATGGCCATGACCGGACAGGACCCCATCGGGTCCATGGGTCGCGACACCCCCATCGCGGTGTTATCAGAACGGCCCAAGATGCTGTTTGATTATTTCAAACAGAACTTCGCCCAAGTCACCAACCCGCCCATCGATCCCATTCGCGAAGAACTGGTGATGAGTCTGGTCAGCCTGATCGGGCCGCGGCCCAATCTTCTCGATCCCGACCATGCGGGCGGGCAAAAACGCCTGGAAGTGCGCCAGCCGATCCTGACCAATCTTGAGCTGGAAAAAATCCGCCACATCGAAGACCACGTAGACCGGGCCTTTCGCACCTTTACGCTGGACACCACCTACAAGATCGAAAACGGCGCCGGCGGCATGGAAGCGGCCCTTGAAAAGCTGTTCGCCAAAGCCGAACAGGTGGTCAACGAAGGCTATAACATCCTGATTTTATCAGACCGCAGCACCGATGCCGACCACGTCGCCATTCCCGCCCTGTTGGCGACCGCAGGCGTGCATCACCACCTGATCCGCGCCGGTCTTCGCACCGATGTGGGCCTGGTGGTTGAAACCGGCGAAGCGCGGCGCGTACATGATTTTTGTTTGCTGGCGGGCTATGGCGCGGAAGCGTTCAACCCCTATCTGGCGTTTGAGACCATCGCCAACGTCAACGACGAGCTGGACGGCGTCAGCGTCGATGAAGCCCAGTCGCGATACATCAAGGCCGTGGCCAAGGGCATGCTCAAGGTCTTTTCCAAGATGGGCATTTCCACGTTCCAGTCGTATTGCGGCGCGCAAATCTTTGACGCCGTGGGCCTGAACGACAGTTTCATCGAACAGTTCTTTACCAAGACCGCATCCCAAGTCGGCGGCATTGGCCTTTCCGAGGTCGCCGAGGAAACCGTGCGCCGCCATGCATCAGCCTATGGCAACGATCCGTTGCTGAAAAAGGATCTGGAAGTCGGCGGCGAACTGGCATGGCGCCACCGCGGTGAAGCCCACGCGTGGACCCCCGAAACCATCGCATCACTGCAACACGCGGTGCGCAAAGGCGACCGCGACGAATACCGCCGTTATGAAGCGGCGATGAACGGGCAGGATAAAAAAGCGAAATACCTGCGCGGTCTGTTTGATCTTAAGGGTACCGGCACATCTGTTCCATTGGACGAAGTCGAACCTATTGAAGCCATCTGCAAACGTTTTGCCACCGGCGCCATGAGCTTCGGTTCCATTTCATGGGAAGCCCACACCAACATCGCCATCGCCATGAACCAGTTGGGCGGCAAGTCCAACACCGGTGAAGGCGGCGAA
>DAOVVL010000084.1 GCA_030637205.1 Thalassospiraceae bacterium
ATTAACCAATATGGACCAAGCCGTTGCACCATCCCCGTTCCTGGTTGCGCTGAACCTGACCCGGCGCTGCAATCTGGCATGTGCGCATTGTTATCTGGATGCCAACACCCGCAAGGCTGGTGAGCAGGGCGAACTGAGCACCGAAGAAGTGAAGCTGATCATCGACGACATTGCCGATCTTGGTGATGAAACCATGGTGGTGCTGACCGGCGGCGAGCCGATGGTGCGTCGCGACCTTGAAGAACTGGTGGCGCACACCGCGTCGCGCGGCCTGATGCCGGTGATCGGTACCAACGGTACGCTTTTAAATGAAAAACGCGCGGCAAGCCTTAAAGAAGCCGGCCTTCAGGGCATGGGTATCAGTCTCGATTCGCTCAGGCCCGCCCACCACGATGAATTTCGCGGATCGAACGGGTCGTGGGAAAAGGCCATGCGCGCCATTGATCTTTGCCGCAAGTCGAAAATCCGTTTCCAGATCCACTTTTCCGTGACCGACGACAACGCCTATGAGTTGGACGACATGATCGCTTTTGCCAAGGAAGCCAAGGCGTTTGTGCTGAACGTATTTTTTCTGGTGTGTACCGGGCGCGGCGAAAAAGTCACTAACATTTCGCGCGAAACCTACGATGATGTTTTGCGCCGCGTGACCAAAAGTGCCCGCGACGAGCAGGGCCTGATCGTGCGCGCCAAATGCGCACCCCATTTCAAGCGCATGGCCCTGGAACTGGACCCCAGCTGGCCGGTGACCGCGGCGCACGGCTATGAAGCCGGGGGATGTCTTGCCGGTACGCGCTATGCCCGCGTCACCCCCGAAGGCGATGTGACGCCGTGCCCCTATATGGAACAAGCTGTGGGCAATGTGCGCGATGAAAAGTTTTCGTATCTGTGGCAGAACGCGCAGGTCTTTCAGGATTTGCGCGCCCCCAAGCTTGAAGGGCGGTGTGGGGCTTGCGAATACGCAAAACTTTGCGGCGGATGCCGCGCCCGGCCGCTGGCGCGCGACGGCAACATGATGGGCGAAGACTTCCTCTGTGCGTATCAGCCCCAAGGCGGGGCCGTCATTGAACCGATGCCCGAAGCCGAAGGCAACATGGTGTGGACGGCGGACGCGGAAGTCTGGCTAAAACGCATCCCTTCTTTCGTGCGCCGCTTTGTGCGCAAACGCGCCGAAGATCACGTTCGTGCCAACGGTGGCGACGAAGTGACGGCGGAAATCATTGGTGCGCTGGCCCGCGAACGCTTCAAGGGCCGTGGTGGTGGCCACAAACGAATGGCAAAGATGCGCGAAATGATGGAACAGGATGACCACGATGATGCGTCAGGCGGTGCTGCATGAACATAGATGTGGCCATTATCGGCGGTGGCGTGTCCGGCTTGGCAACGGCATATCACCTGCGAAATCAAGGGCGTACGGTCTGCGTTCTCGAACGCCAAGTGCGCACCGGCGGAAGTGCTATATCGGAACGCATGGGCGGGTTCTTGATGGAACACGGCCCCAGCTCGCTCAACATCACGGCGGAAGAAGCCACCACCATGTCGTCGCGTCTGGGGCTTGATGCAGAGGTGCGAAATTTAAGCGAAGCCGTGCAAAACCGTTATCTGGTGAAAGACGGTACGCTTAACCCGATTTCCATTCACCCCATGGGCTTTATGTTATCAAATTATCTTTCGCCCAAAGCGCGCCTGCGCATGGCTGCGGAAATGCTGATCTCGCACCGCGCCAGCGGGCCGGAAGAAACGGTGGCCGAATATTCCAACCGCCGGTTTGGCAAGGAATTTACCGACCGCGTGATCGATCCACTGGTAGGCGGCTTGTACGCGGGGCTGGCATCGGAACTTTCCATGGCGGCGGTGTTTCCGAAACTGGCCGAGATGGAGCGTAAATACGGATCGCTGGTGATCGCGGTGTTGTCGCGCTGGCTGCAGGGCGGCAAGGCACCTATGCGCAGACTGTTTTCATGGAAAGACGGGGTCGGTACGCTGCCGTCGGCACTGGCAAAATCCCTGCGCCACGAAATTCAGACCGGTGTGGTGGTGAAACGCATTCACCAAAAGCCTGAAGGCTTTCGCATCGAAACGCAAAATAGCGGCACCATCCGTGCGCGCGCCGTGGTGATCGCCACCCAGCCGCATGTGGCCGCCACGTTGCTGGAACCGCTGGACACGGATGCAACCGAGGCCGCGTCCAACATCGCCGCGCCGCCGCTTTCGGTGGTGTTTCTGGGCTATAAGCGCGAACAGATCGCGCATCCATTGGATGGGTTGGGCTATTTGACGCCACCGCTGGAAGGGCGAAGCCTTAGCGGGGCACTATTTGGCTCCACCATGTTCAAAGACCGCGCCCCCGAAGGCCATGTGGCGTTATCGGCTTACATCGGTGGTGCGCGCGCACCTGGGCTGGCGGGGCTATCACAGCCAGACCTGATACAAATGGTTCGCGATGAATTCGGCGAACTGCTGGGTGCCAAGGGCGACCCGGTGATCGCACGGGTTCGCCAGTGGCCGCGCGGCCTGCCGCAACTGACCACCAGCCATAAAGCGCGTGTTGATCGCCTAAACGGAATTTCCGAGCGTGTGCCGGGCCTGTTTCTCAGCGGCAACTACCTAATCGGCCCGGCGGTTGCCAACTGCCTGCGCCAAGCCGCGACCACCTCGCAAAACGTCGAAACCTATTTTGAAAATCAGGGCGAAAGCCGCGCGGACGTGGTCGAGAACCTGATGCAGGCCTGACCATCACCCCTGACCGCATCTTTTTTCCCTTCCAGATCAGATACTGAAAGCACGTTCGATGCGGCCCTGCGTTTCCATGGCCGGGAGATGTGGCTAAATAGTTGGTGTCAGGGCAGGCCCGCGCGGCTATATTCGCCTGCGCCCCTTCAAGGGGCATTTCAAAGGACCCCCGGCAGTTATGTTTTCAGCAATTTTCCTCGGCCTGATGATGGGCATGCGACACGCTATCGAAGCCGACCACGTGGCGGCGTTGGCGTCGTTGATGGCGCGCGATGTGCCACGGCGCGGCTTGTGGAAGCTGGGCACATTGTGGGGCAGTGGCCACGCGGTGACGTTGTTTGGCGTCGGTCTTTTTTTCCTGGCCTTTGACTGGGCCGCGCCTGAACAGTTTTCAGGCTGGCTGGAACTGGCGGTCGGTTTCATGTTAGTGGCGCTGGGCCTTGACCTGATCCGCCGCGTGGTGATGGACCGTATCCATTTTCACACCCACGATCACGGCGACCGGGTGCGCCACTTTCACGCCCATTCGCACGCCGATGATACCCTTGAGCGCACCGTGAACCGTGCGCACGACCCGGCCCAGCACCCGCACCGTCACGGGGCGCGGCTTTCGCTGCGCGCCTTTGTGGTCGGCATGGTGCACGGCATGGCGGGTTCCGCCGCGCTGGTGCTGGTGGTGTTGGGCTCAATCCAGTCGTTTTGGCTGGGTGTGGTTTATATGATTTTGTTTGGGGTGGGTTCGGTGGTCGGCATGGCGTTGTTCAGCGCAGCCATCTCCCTGCCGATCCGTCTTTCCGCGCGCTCAATGACTTGGGCGTTTAACGGCCTGCAAGGTGGCATCGGGGTCTGGACGTTGGTAATTGGCGTATCGCTCATCACCGATCACGCCACCATCCTCATCGGCTAAGCGCGTATCGGGCGGCTGGCATGGTTTCTCCATGAATGGGAATACTGGCGCGAACTGATGGGCCCGGGAATTTCCCCACTTTTCGCTAATGTTCGCTTTTCTCGTCAAGACCCGGCAGGAAACGCCCCATCTTCGAAGGTGCGTTTACAGCCAATGGTGGATATCGATACCGCTGAGAAAATGGCGGATAAAAAAACGCTGTGAACAAGAGGCATTGTTAAGTATAAGATGACCGTTTGTGCGTTGCCCCGCCTGTGGGGCGGCCCAAGGTGCGTCATCAGCTCAGGCTGATTTTCGCTGATTTTCGCTGATTTTCCATGACATTGCCCTTCACCGGGTGCGGTCATCCATTTGTTGATATAGGTTTTCGATGCATCTCAGAAATTGGCAACAAAAAATTATCGATGACTTTCCGTCGATCATCAGCAAGTACCGCAGATTTATCCTGAAAGCGCCAACCGGCGCAGGCAAGACCGTGCTCGCGAGCGAGATTGTGGAACGGTTCTATAAAGACAAGAAAATTGTCGTGTTGTGCCACCGCCTTGTGTTGTTAGAGCAACTCGAAGCGGCCTTGAGCAAGAAGCACTCCGTTCGCAAGTTAAAGGCCACCGACACGGGCCATGCTTTTGAGGGTTACGATATTTTGCTCTCGACCAATATGCGCGCCAAAGAGATGTTGGCTGACGCCATCCCCAAGGCCGACCTCATCATTGTAGACGAGGCCCACCGCGTATCTCCCAATGGAACGGCCTATAAACGGATCATCGATAATTTTAACGAGAACGGCAAACCCGAAGCACACTTTATCGGGCTGACGGCTTCGCCTGAGCGCATTACAAACGACCAGCGTGACCAGCTTAATCTTGCCTTCGACACCATTATCGATTGCGCAAATATTGAAGACTTAATTGAAGAGGGCGTATTGGTGCAGCCGGTTTACCGGCCCCATTTTGTACACGATCTGGACCTGGGTAGCATCGATATCAGTTCGGGCGATTTTCCGGTTACCAAACTGGCCCCCGCAATCATTAAATCTTCGATGATCGACTACGCCATGTGGAGCTACAACGAAGAGCGTTTAAAGGTTACCGGGAAACCTGTGTCGGCCTGGTTCTGCGCCGATATTAGCGTCGCGGAAGCAACGTTAGCTAAAATTCAGGAATTTGGTATCAACGCCGCGATCATCACCGCCGGGACATCGATCAAGGAACGCATGGCGCTTTTGGCCCGCCACGAGAGCGGCGACATTGAGGCCATGGTATCGGTGGGCGTGCTGGCTGAGGGCTGGGATAATCCATACTGCAATATCATCGTCCATCTTCGCCCGACCTTATCAAAAGTCCTGTGGGGCCAGTCAGTAGGGCGTGGGTTGCGCTCGGCACCGGGCAAGGATAAATGCATTGTCATCGATGTCAGTTCCAACTGGAGCACCTTCGGCCCGGTGGAAAAACTGGAATGGAGCCTTTGGAGCACGCGTCGTTCCCATATGAAATACATGAACCGCTTCAATTGGATAGGCCGACAGCAGGACGGCGAGGAAGTCAGCGATATCTATTTGCTGTGCAAAAATGAATTGGCGAATAAAACGCGCTGCTCTCATATTTACAGGAAAAATGCCTATAAAGACGACACCTGTCCTGTCTGTGGCACTTATGCGGCAACCGATATCTACAAGGAGCAGAAGCTTGATAGTTCGCTGAACGAAGGCGGGCTGCATCGGTTGTTCTTCGAGCGCGCGCCAAAAGTCTATGGTGAGATGAACCTGTCTGTTTGGGAAAGCCTTGGCGGGACGGCGTGGAAATCAGCAACGGATAAAGAAAAGGTGTTCCTTACTTTCTGTATGGCGTTCGCAGAAGTATCAGGCGACGAGACAAAATCAGAAACGGATTATTGGGACGCGGCCCTGGCAGCCGAAGCGCACATCCGTGCCTATCTGGTGAAAAATCAATTCTGGATCAAAAAACAGCAAGACTTTGAACTTCGGCTCATCGCAGATGGCATGCTGGCCGGCAAACAGATCCGGACCCTGCAGGCTCATTATGGAATTTCACTTTGCGGCACTTCATTTCATACCCACACGCCCGCAGAAAATGAACGTAAATACCAAAAGGCCATAAAAATAGCCGAAAGGCTCGCGATGCTCGGCTGTTCTTCATCTGATAACCTGCCCTATTTCAACGCCGCCGATCATTTGGTTGCTTAAATTGCCTTAGCCTTGAGTTTCTGCTTCTATCTTGAGGCCAATGGCGCCATAGGGGAGAACCAACATGATTTGGCTGGGTATCGGATTGTTTTTTGGTGTGCATGTCATGCCGTCAATTCCAAATGTCCGTGACGGATTGATAGAGCGCATGGGTGCGGCTCGGTACAAAATATTCTATTCGCTGGTTTCGCTAAGCGGCATGGCGCTTATCGTTAATGGCTACACCCGCATTGATTATCATATGCTCTGGCCCACGCCTGTCTGGGCCAGCCACCTTGCGTTGACGGTCATGCCTGTCGTTTTTATCTTATGGGCTGCTGCGCACATGAAGGGCCATATTCGCAAAAAATTAAAACATCCGATGATGATAGGCTTCTTGATGTGGTCGCTGGTCCATTTGTTAAATAACGGCGATCGCGCCTCGTTATACCTGTTCGGTTCCTTTGCCGTGTATTGTGTTTTTTCAATCATTTCTTCCACCCGGCGGGGCAAGTTGCCCGATTATGTCGTCCAAAGCGCAAAGCATGATGTCAGGGCCGTCATCGCCGGCCTTGTGTTGTTTGGCGGTGTGTTGTGGGGGCATGGGTTCCTGTTTGGGGTTGCCCCTACTTTCTAATAGCGTGAGCTGGCGCTTGATCGCGCCTGCCATTTTTCAGGAGACCACATGAAAAAAAGAAAGCTCGGGCCAGAAACCGACGTTTCCGCATTGGGTATCGGGGCCATGTCTTTTTCAGATTTTTACGGCCCCACCGATGAACAAAAGTCACATGCAATTTTAAGCGCCGCGCTGGACCTTGGCATTGACCACATCGACACCTCCAACATCTATGGCATGGGCGTATCCGAAGAACGCATCGGTTCGTTTTTGGCCACGCAGGGCTCAAAGCGCCATACATTATTTAAAATTGCCACCAAGGCCGGTATTTCCAGCACCGAAGATGGAAAACGCTTTTATGACAACAGCCCTGAGCACTTAACGTCTGAGCTGGATAAATCGTTAAAGCGCCTCGGCGTCGATCAGGTTGAATTGTTTTATATCCACCGTCGTGAATCTGAGCGCCCTATCGAAGAAGTAACCGAAACGCTGGTAGGTTTTGTGAAGGCGGGAAAAATCAAACAATTTGGTTTTTCCGAAATTGCGCCGACCTCGCTTGCGCGCGCTTCGCGTATTCACCCCGTTGGTGCGGTGCAGTCTGAATATTCACTGGCAACCCGGTTTCCTGAATTGGGGCTGGTGCAAAAAACACAAGAACTGGGAACGGCCCTGGTCGCGTTCAGCCCGGTCGGCAGAAGCCTGCTGACCGATGCGCCTTATCCAATCGAAAAAGCGCAAAAGTTGCCATTTATGAAGGTCAACCCACGCTTTACCGAGCCAAACCTGAGCTGGAATATCGCGGCGACTGAAAAGTACCGCGCCTTGGCCGCAGACATGGGGGTGAGCGCATCGACGCTTGCCATTGCATGGGTTTTACATCAGGGCGAACACATTTTGCCCATCCCCGGCACGCGCTCGGTAGAGCACCTGAAACAGCTGGCAGACGGGGTGAATTTGAAGCTGAGCGCAACTGACCTTGAAGCCATAAATCAGGCTTTGCCGGTGGGCTGGGCGCATGGTGAGCGTTATTCGGTTGAACAGGCGCCGGGGCCTGA
>DAOVVL010000197.1 GCA_030637205.1 Thalassospiraceae bacterium
CTTGTGGAACCACATAGTGGAAAATGGAAAAGAAATGAAACGCGCTGCCGGCAAGCACGAACAAGTGCCATACGGCATGCCCATAAGGCAGACGTTTCCACAAATAAAAGATCACACCAAAACTATAGGCCAGCCCCCCGGCCACCAATAAGCCAAAGCCCACTGGCGCCAAGGCTCCAAACACGTATTCGCCCGCCCACAGAATGGGCATCCATCCCATGGCAAGGTAGAGAACGAAGGAAAATTTCTCATAAACCTTACTGCGCCCGGTCAAAAACGCAGCCATCTGGATGGTAATTCCCGTCAATGCCAGCCCCCAGATAAATACCAGCAGCGTCCATTCCTGCCCCGGCGGCATGAGAAGACTGAACGGCGTGTAGGTTCCAGCGATAAGCAGATAAATACCGCAATGATCAAGGGCCAGAAAAAACTGTTTCAGGCGTGGGCGGATGATGGCGTGATGGATGGCCGAAAACATGAACAAAAACACGATCGCCACGCCGTAAACGATAACGGCAAGCACGCTGCCGGAACGCCCGACGCTCGCAGCCTGAACGATCAGCAACACAAGTGCCGCAATGCCAAGCAGCGCACCGAGCGCATGGGTCAGCGAATTCCACCGTTCTTCGGATCGGGGGTAACGTTGAGTATTCATGGATCACACTGCCCTATTCAATCGAATTAATTCTACCAGATACCAATTAATACGTCGGCATTTTCAGGCGCGGTTTTTTTCCGGCGATGGCGGTGTTGAGCAAGATCAGCTCACCGCTGGTCAGGTTGCGCCCGCGAAAGCGAATGGCTGTGGCGATGGCTTCGCGCCCTTCAGTTGTGCGCCGCGTGATCGAATACTCATAGCGGCACACCATCAGGCCCCGCAGTTCCACGTCTTCTTCAATATTTAAAGCCGCTGGAACCACATAATCAAAGGTCAACGCGACATTGCGCATTTTTTCGATATCCCAGTCACGAACCTGATACAAAACCACGTCTTCAAAATCGCGCGCCAGCTTGTCCAGCGCCGCCAGACAATGAACAATTTCCGGATCAGGTTTTTTGACTGTCGGCGTATTATCGCACGCGCTTAGCATCAACACAGACGTAACTAAAATCAGGGCGCACCCCAGGGAACGAAATTTTTTCATATTGATAAAACTAACCAGCCAGAATTATTTTTTGACCGAATGACAAGCGGTACAATTTGAAATACTGCCAGCTTTTTCCAGCATCCTGGCACTGATGTGTCTGGCATCGTGTTCTTTCTTGAACCACGTCTTTTCGCTGATCCGAAGGCCTATTTTGCGGGGCCGACCGGCGTTGTACACCAGATATTTTTCGATCTTCAGGCGCACGTCTTCATCCACGGTTGCATCTTCACCAAAGTGATCATCCAGGTTGGCCATAATTTTCTGCCATGCGTAGGCACGCAAATACCTGGGCCCGTACGCCGGGTGGCAGTCGCTGCATTCCTGCGCGGTCAGTGGGTCCGTCGCCAGTGAAATTGCCCCCGAGGCCGAAGCCTGATCCATCTGCAACATGAGCGGTGCCACGTAAAATGCACCCGCTGCAAGCCCAAGGCGGGTCAGCGCCTTAAGGCGTTTTGATGTTTTCATGTGCTGATCCAAATTGTTCCAATTTGAAGTGGGGTGTCGCAAGCGAACAAGGCCATTCTAGAAGGTTGCCATATTCTAGAAGGTTACCATGACTTTGTCGCGGATAATCCTGCCATCACCGCGCCGGATTTTTAAGCGAATTCGTCTTCTTCGTCTTCGTCTTCGTCGTCACTCGCGTCAGCTTCTTTTGCTGCTTTAGCGCGGCGCAGGTACACGAACGCACCGCCACCCAAAAGACCAACCCCCAGAACGCCCAATCCAATCCACAAGCCAAGCGACATAAATCCGTCGTCACGCGTTTCCATGATCCCAAGTTCGCCTTCCGGATCTTCTCCCCCGAGTTTCATTCTTGACTGCACGAGTTCTGAAAGACTCGGAATGGTGGATTTTTCGTCCCCCACGCCCAAATTTTCGGGAATTGAATGTTCATTGGAAATAATGCTTTGCCGTTTGCCGTCCAATTCGCCGGGAACAGGCACGGGTTCTGGTTCTGGCTCAGGTTGTTGCACAACTTCTGGTGCTGGCAAAACGGCTTTGGCAGGTTCAGGTATTGGTGCTGTGGGAACGGGCGTTGGCACAAACCGAGGCGTTTTTTTGATTTCGGGTTCCGGGGCCGGCACCGGGGCTTCGGTTTTTTTCGCTTGGTTGAGGAATTTGGGTGCTTCTGCATCGGCCTTGATTTCAGTTGGCCAGTTAAGCCGGCGCCGGTTCCATTCTTCGATGGGTTCGCGGCAGTACTGCTCGCCTGAAACGATGCGCACGATCCCCCAATTGGAATCAATGATCACCTGTGGAACCTTGCCTTTATTGCGTGCAGCGGCGATCAGGCCATCGCACTCAACATTGACAGGTTCGGCTGATACGGTTGCAGACAACAAGATCAGGACGGCAGCCAAAACAGGGCGAAACAGAAGCATCGCAAAAGTTGCGAATTTTTCATCTCTGGGCATAACCCGTAACACCTCCTGATAGTTAAGTTATTGCTTCGGTGCAAACTGGGCGAACACTTCTTCGCCGGTCATAACTTTGCATTCGTTGGCAAATTCATAGCTGTCGGGTTTTTCGTCAATAAACACCTGGGTCTTCATCACCAGCCCGTTTTGATCTTCAAACGACCCGAGCGACATAAAGTATTGCCCGGAAGAAATTAGTTTATAGTAAAGGCTTGACCCGCAAACTTTGCAAAAGCCGCGTTCGGCCCATTCAGAAAAGCTGATCTGGCCGATATTTTCCGCACCTTCAAAGTGAACGTTGTCACCGCAATTGGTCGCCATAAAGGGTCCGCCCGTCCACTGGCGACAGGTCTTGCAATGACACGCGGTAAATCCTGTGATCTGTTCATCAGTTTCAAACTTCACCGCGCCACAGGCGCAGCTGCCCTTGGTTTTCCCATCGTGGCGCATGGTGGATGTCTCCTTGAATGGCCCCGACCGTGGCCTGTTGCAGAACTTCCCGCCTATTGCAGGCTTCGATGGACAAAAAGGCAAGAAAAACCCCTTGACGGGCCATGAGAACGCAAGTAGAACAAAGGTAACGTTTTTGTTTTGTTCTTTCGCCTGATATATGGCGGATTATTGGGAAATATCAGGAAAAGCGCAAGTTTAACAGGGAGTTGCGCTTATCCCCCTGCCCCAACAGCCCCGTGAGGTGACCCCATGCTGACCAAAAAACAGTACGAGCTTCTGGTCCTGATCGACCGCCGCATCAAGGCAGACGGCGTGCCGCCTTCGTTTGATGAAATGAAGGATGCGCTGGGCCTCAAATCCAAATCGGGCATTCACCGCCTGATCAGTGGGCTGGAAGAACGCGGATTTATCCGCCGCCTGCCCCATCGGGCGCGCGCACTTGAAGTCCTCAAGCTGCCGGAAAACATGAAGGCCCCGGCACCCGCTGCAACGCCAAGTGCGGCTCCGGAAGTGCTGCCCGGCAACGTCATTCGTGGCGATTTCGGCTCGGAACGGGGCGCATCTGAGGCTGAACAGGTTGAACTGCCGATGCTCGGGCGCATTGCCGCGGGCACGCCCATCGAGGCCATCAGCGATCCGTCCAGCTATATCGGGGTTCCGCCTTCGCTTCTTGGGCGCGGTGAACACTTTGCCCTGGAAATTGATGGCGATTCGATGATCGAAGCCGGAATTTTCGATGGCGACACGGTGATTATCCAACGCACCAACAAAGTTGAAAACGGCACCATCTGTGTGGCGCTGGTCGATGGCGAGGAAGCAACCCTGAAACGGCTGCGGCGTAAAAACAATTCCATCGCACTGGAACCGGCCAACAAGGATTTTGAAACCCGCATCTTCGGCCCCGACCGTGTTGAGGTTCAAGGCAAGCTGGTAGGCCTGATCCGCCAGTACTGATTATTCAGGATTGATCACCCTCTTGATCACCCATGGCCGATCGCCGCGCACATCAGACACCGTTTTCAAACGCACCCGGCCATCTTCGATCCAAAGCGCGTGCGCACCCTTGCGTTTCAGATCAACCGGCGTAATCAGCAACTGCGGCCCCTGACAGGTTTTTTCATTTGCACCTTTAAGCCCTTCGATGGCGATCACCACGTCTGAGCGCGCGCAATCTTCCGCCAGCGCATCGGGCGTGCGCACAAACGCGAACGTAACGCCGTCTTTTCGATAGATGCAGCCCAGCCCATCACAACGGATTGGCCCCGAAGCTGCCCCCGTCTTGGTCTTGGTCTCGGACTTGGGCCAGCGCCCGGCTTTGGCCAAACCTGCGCGGCGCAACCAGATATCGCGCTCGAACCGGGCGCGTCTCAGCGTTGAAACCAGATAACCGCCGTTTGCATCCGGCACTGCGGCCAGCCTTGCATCTTCCGAGATCAAAACATCCGGGCTTGAGATAAAGATCGTGCTCATCATGCCGGCAATCACCACGGGCGCGCCGAACAATCGCAAGCGGCTTTTCCAGATCGCCAGCCACAGGCCGCCC
>DAOVVL010000079.1 GCA_030637205.1 Thalassospiraceae bacterium
ACGTGTTTGGCATCCAGACCATAGCCGCCAGCCTTGATCACGGCGGCGGCCTCGGCACTTCCAGCTTGTTTTTGGTAAAGCCGCCAGTTGTTTTGAATGGCGGTGAGGTCAATGTTCAGGATCGCGCCAGCACGCCTAGCATCGGCGCTGTCGAGTGCCGGGTTGTGAATATGGGGCGCGTCGGTCATGGGTGGCGGCCTCGCTTAATCGTAGTCGCCACCACCGTGGTGGCTGTCGAGGTCAGTAAAGCGGGTGAACTGGCCAAAGAACGCCAGCTTCACATCCCCGATGGGGCCGTGGCGTTGCTTGCCGATAATGATGTCGGCGGTGTTTCTGACTTTTTGCAAGGTGTCTTCCCAGCGTGCTTCGCGTTCGGCGAATTTTGAGCCGTCTTCATCGGCGCGGTGCGAAGGCTTTTTGCGTTCCATATAATATTCTTCGCGGTAAATGAACATCACCACATCGGCGTCCTGCTCAATCGAACCGGATTCTCGCAAATCGGAAAGTTGCGGGCGCGGCGGGTCGCGTTGTTCGACCGCACGCGACAACTGCGATAGCGCAATGACGGGCACGTTCAATTCCTTGGCCAGCGTTTTCAGGCCACGGGTGATTTCGGATACTTCCTGCACGCGGCCATTGTCGCGCGCACCGGGGTTGGCCGAAATCAGTTGCAGGTAATCGACCACGATCATGCCGACGTTGTGTTTGCGTTTCAGGCGCCGGGCGCGGGTTCTGAGCGCGCTGACCGAAAGGGCCGGGGTGTCGTCAATGAAAAGCGGAATGCGGTGCAGTTCCTGCGACGCAACCACGAGGCGGTTAAATTCCTCGTTCGCCAGGTTGCCCTTGCGCATGGAATCCGACGATATTTCCACCTGTTCGGAAAGAATACGTGCGGCCAGTTGTTCGGCTGACATTTCCAGTGAGAAAAAGCCCACCACCGCGCCTTCTTCGCCGCCTGATTTAAAATGCGAATAGGCGGCGTTGTAGGCGATGTTGGTCGCCAGTGCGGTTTTGCCCATGGACGGGCGACCGGCAAGGATCAGCAAATCGGAACTATGCAGCCCGCCGAGAATTTGATCCAGATCGCGAAGCCCGGTGGTGACACCTGCCAGTGCGCCTTCGCGTTTGTGCGCGGCTTCGGCCATGTGCACGGCTTGCAGCACGGCGGCGCGGAAATCCTGAAAGCCGCCTTCAAAATCGCCTTCGGTGGCAAGGTTGTACAGGTGTTGTTCGGCGCCTTCGATCTGTTCGGTGGCGGTGGTCTCAACACCCGGATCATAGGCTGAATTCACCACGTCTTCGCCCAGCGCGATCAGTTCACGTTTGAGGTAGGCATCATAAATAATGCGCCCGTATTCGCCCGAATTGATGATGGTGACGGCACTGGCCATCAGTTCGGCCAGGTAGCCGGGGCCGCCGATGGCAACGAACTGTTCGTCCTGCTCAAACAACGGCGACAGCGATACAATATTTGCGGTCTGGGCGCGGTCGATCAGGGTGCGGCAGGTCTCAAAAATGCGACCGTGTTCAGAAATGGCAAAATGTTCGGCGCGCAGAAATTCGGCCACCCGTTCATACGCCCGGTTATCGGTAATGATGGCGCCCAGCAGCGATTTTTCCGCCTCAATATTATAAGGCAGGGTGCGAAACGGCGTCGCCCCCAGCCCGGAGGCAGGGTCTTCGCTGTTGTCATGGTGCCCGGCGTCGGCCAGACGAATTGTGTTTTCTGTGCTCATGCGTGACACCCTAAGGCATGGGGGCGGGTTTAGCCCGCGCCGTGACCCTGTGGATTAGAAGGAACCTGAGGACAAATCATAAACCGATTCGCTTGCAAAATTGACGATCCGGGTAAATGGTACAAAAAACCGGCGCTTGCGCCCATTCAGGGGCAAACACCGGTTTTCGGAACAGGACTTGAAGGTTGCCTGAAAACAGCCTTATTCGGCTTTTTCACCTTCTTCAGAGGCAGCAGCCGCATCCGCGTTGGGCGCATCGCCTTCGACAGCACCCTCATCAGTTGCTTCGTCAGTTGCTTCCTCAGCGGCAATATCGCCAGCAGCTTCTTCCAAAGCTTCTTCTTCAAAGACTTCTTCAAGCTCAGGCGCATGCTCGGCGGCCCGGGCTTCTTCTTCGCCGACCACGGCTTTGCCGGTTTTGGCCTGAATTTGAGCTTCTTCGTCGGAACGTGCCACGTTGACGTTCACGTTGACGTTTACTTCGGGGTGCAAATCGACCCGTACTTCGTAAAAGCCCAGTGCCTTGATCGGGGTGCTTAGCGCAACCTGAGAGCGGTTGGCGGTGAACCCGGCTTCGGTCAGCGCGCTTGCGATGTCGCGGGCATTGACCGAACCGTACAATTGGCCCGATTCGCCGGCCTGGCGGATCAAGGTAACATTGGTGCCGGCCATTTTGGTGGCAACGCTGTCAGCTTCACCCTTGAGCTTCAGGTTTTCGGTTTCAAGTTGTGCGCGCTGGGCTTCAAAAACCTTTTTGTTCGCTTCGGTGGCGCGCAGCGCTTTTTTGTTGGGCAGCAGGAAGTTGCGCGCAAAGCCGGGTTTGACTTTGACCACATCACCCATCTGACCCAGTTTCTCGATACGTTCGAGCAAGATCACGTCCATTTTAAATTCCTCCAAGCCTTCAAGCGGCTTTAACTATTCGCCGACGAAGGCCGACCCACTGTTCCAAAATCCCAATTCCACCAATCACAAGCGCAAACCAGCCTGTTGCCAGCGTAACCAGATAAACCAAGGCCAGCAGCATGGCGGGAAACCGCAAACTGCTTGCCAACACATGCACCACCGAAAGCCCCAGAAAGAAGTAGGGAACCGCAAACACAATAAACAGGTTGCGGCCCAAATAGCCTATTTCTCCGGTGCCGATCAGCGCCAACGCGGCGCTGCCGACCAAGGCCCACGATGGCCATTCTGGGAGCATCAGCTCCCGCAATCTGGGGCTGGGCCTGAGGTTCTTTTTCCCCTTGGCCAACAACCCCTGGGCGGCGGTCGTATTCGCGCCCAGCATTAAAACCCAAAACGCAGCGACCAGACCGGGAAAGTATTTTCCCAACATGTCGATCGCCTCAGCACGCACTGTTGCGTCCTGGTCGGGGGCTATCATGTCAAACAGCCCCGTCAGATAATCGGAAACGGCTTTTTCAAGGCCTGCTTCCGATATGACGGATGTCGCCGCCATATAAATTCCTGCAAGCACAGCCAGCCAAACCAAGATACTGCCTGCCGGATACCATCCCAAGTCGGGGTTTGGTTCCGTCTGCTTAGCACCCGGCGTGTTGTAACTGCGCGGGCGTTCGGGCAACAGCGGCGCATCGGCCTCAGTGCCCGGAAGTTCTTCTTCCACGTCCCGGCCGTCACGGGCCAGTTCGGGGTCGGTCTTGGTGGTTGCCAAGTAGGCGACCAACCAGGCGGGTAATCCGTGAAGTGCCGCATACATGGCCGCACCCCATAACCCGATCGAAAAGCTCAACGCCGTTCCGGCGCCGGCGGCTACTAACGCCGCTTGCGGTCCCAGTCCTAATCCCACAATCAGGATCGGAAGCGGAACCAGATACACCAGGAAGAAAACGCTAACCGCACTTCCTGAAACAAATGCCAGCGACAACATGGCGCTTACACACCCGGCTGCGATGGCGATGAATGCGTGTTGTTGCTTCATCGGTTTTGTGCCTGGTGAAGTTATTTCACGACGTAAGGCAAAAGGCCCAGGAAACGCGCACGCTTAATCGCCTTTGATAGGTCACGCTGCTTTTTTGCAGAAACGGCGGTAATGCGTGATGGCACGATCTTGCCACGTTCAGACACATAGCGACCCAGCAGGCGAATATCGCGAAAGTCGATCTTCGGAGCATTGGCGCCGGTAAACGGGCAGGTCTTGCGGCCACGGAAAAAAGGTTTGCGGCTCATTATTCAGCTCCCTTTTCTGCGGGTTTGCTTTCTGAAGCTTCAGCGGGCTTTTCATCGCGCGCGGGCTTCGCGGGACGGTCGTCACGACGCGGACGGTCATCACGACGCGGGCGGTCATCACGGCTGCTTTTAGCCTGCATCATCACGCTGGGGGTTTCGTCAAGTTCCTCGGTGCGAACCGTCAGGTGACGCAGCAGGTCTTCGTGGAGGCCCATCTGGCGCTCCATTTCCTGCACAGCATCAGCCGGTGCATCGATGGTCAATTGAAGGTAATGGCCCTTGCGGTTTTTCTTCATCCGATATGCCAGGGATTTGAGACCCCAGTATTCGGTTTTAGCTACCTTGCCGCCACCATTGGTGATGACACCGGCAAACTGTTCGGCCATGGATTCTGCTTGTTGCGCAGAAAGGTCCTGACGTGCAATCAGCACGCTTTCGTAATAAGGCATTATAGTCTCCTTCCGGATTATCTCAGCCCTGGCGCTTCTCTGCCTTTTTGAAGCGATGGGCATAGCCGGGACACTTAAAAGTCCCCGGCAAGGAGGTGAAGGCGCGAAATATACCCAAACGCGCCTTAATTGCAAGCGGGGATCAGTGGTTTTTCGGGGGTTTTTCTGCGGCTCGGTTAATCAGGCCCCGTCGGAGCCGTCCGGACCTGCGTCAGAATCGCGACCTTTACCCTTAGTCTTTGAAAAACTTAGATAAAATATAGCGAAGAGGCTGACGACGAGAAAAAGGCTGATGGCGATGTTAAATCCGATATGCATGATTAGAAGACCTTAGCAGGCAATTTCTGAAAAATCACGTACCCATTGACCTTCCATACGCCATATCGTCTTGAACTAAACTGCCAGCGCGTGTATCCGGTGATCGTCATTACTTCAAGAATATAACTCAAGGAGCTTCCTTTATGACCCGCGCACTGGTTTTCCCCGGACAAGGCTCGCAAACCGTTGGTATGGGCAAGGCGCTGTATGATGCGTACGACGTGGCCCGCGCCGTATTTGATGAAGTGGACGAAGCCTTGGGCGAAAAGCTCTCAACCACCATTTTCGAAGGCCCCGAAGACCAGTTGATGCTGACGGCCAATACCCAACCGGCACTGATGGCGATGTCGCTGGCATTACTGAAGGTTCTTGAAGCCAAGGGTTTTGATCTTAACTCCCACGCAACCATGGTGGCCGGCCATTCGCTGGGTGAATATTCGGCGCTGGCGGCGGCGGGTGCGTTTACCATCAGCGACACCGCGCGGCTGCTGCGAATTCGCGGCAACGCCATGCAGGCAGCGGTTCCGGTGGGCGAAGGCGCCATGGCGGCGCTGTTGGGCCTCAGCTGGGAAGACGCGGCGGCTATTTGTAAAGATGCGGCAGGCGATGACGTCTGTACGCCTGCCAACGATAACGCACCGGGCCAGGTGGTCATCTCGGGCACCAAGGCGGCGGTGGACCGTGCCGCGTCGCTGGCCAAGGAACGCGGCGCCAAGCGTGCGATTCTTTTGCCGGTATCGGCGCCTTTTCATTGTTCACTGATGCAGCCCGCAGCCGACGTCATGGCCGACGCCTTAAAAGACATTGCCATGAAATCGCCCGTGGTTCCGCTGGTGGCCAATGTTTCGGCCGCACCGGTCAGCGATCCGGACGAAATTCGCGATCTGCTGGTGGCCCAGGTGACCGGCACGGTGCGCTGGCGCGAAGGTGTGCTGGCCATGAAAGCCGCCGGAATTTCTGAACTGGTGGAAGTGGGGGCGGGCAAGGTGCTGTCGGGACTGGCGCGGCGCATAGATCGCGATCTGGTTGGCGTCAGCGTCAATGATCCACAATCCATCGACGCCTTCATCGAAGGCCTGTAAGTTGTAAAACCAATTCTAGAATGTGTAGGGGATAAGCAGATGTTCGATCTTCAGGGTAAAAAGGCGCTGGTTACAGGGGCTTCAGGGGGTATCGGCGGGGCGATTGCCCGGGCGCTCCACGCACAGGGGGCTGAAGTTGCCCTGTCAGGTACCCGCACCGATGCGCTGGACGCACTTAAAAGTGACCTGGGCGATCGCGCCCACAGCTGCCCGGCGCGTCTGGGCGAAGAAGGCGCGGCGGCCCAGTTGATCACTGACGCCACTGACGCCATGGGCGGGCTGGATATTCTGGTCAACAATGCAGGCCTGACCCGCGATACGCTGGCCATGCGCATGAAGGACGAAGACTGGCAAGCGGTGCTGGATGTGAACCTCACATCTGCGTTCCAGCTGATCCGGGCATCGCTCAGGGGCATGATGAAACAGCGATATGGGCGCGTCATTTCGGTCACATCGGTAGTGGGTGCCACCGGCAACGCAGGCCAGGCCAACTACGCAGCAAGCAAGGCCGGCCTGGTGGGGATGAGCAAATCCATCGCCCAGGAAGTGGCGTCCAGGGGCATTACGGTCAATTGCATCGCGCCGGGCTTTATTGAGACCCCGATGACCGATGTTTTGAACGATGACCAGAAATCGGCCATTACCAGCAACATTCCGTCGGGAAAGATGGGCCAGCCCGACGACATCGCGGCGGCGGCAGTGTTTTTGGCTGCTGACGAAGCGGCCTATATGACGGGCCAGACCCTGCACATCAACGGCGGTCTGGCGATGCTTTGAGCGCGGCTCCCAAAGGCCCGGCCAAGTGCCGAAAAGTGGGGATAAAACAGGGGGTTTTGGCTACTGGCCTTGACTGTTAAAGTATGTTAGTTAGCATTTGTTCAGACCAGCCAGCCACGATTCCTCAGGGCATGGCCCCGGCCTGAACGAGTCCGAATTTCAGTTTTTTCATTTATCGACAACCATTTATCTAAGGAACAAGAACTATGAGTGATGTCGCAGATCGCGTGAAGAAGATCGTCATTGAACACCTGGGCGTGGACGAAGGCAAAGTCGTTGAAGGCGCCAGCTTTATTGATGACCTTGGTGCTGACAGCCTGGATACCGTCGAATTGGTGATGGCATTTGAAGAAGAATTTGGCTGCGAAATTCCTGATGATGCTGCCGAGAAAATTCTCAGCATCAAAGACGCGATCGATTTCATCACCGCCAACTCCTAATTCTTGCTGGCGATAATTATCGACTGCTCGTGTCTGACCCAAATGTGAAAGCATCTTGTATGCTTTCAAGGGCTGTTGAGCGGGCGGTGTGTTGCGAAGGGTAATCGATGAGGCGTGTAGTCGTTACCGGTATGGGCGTGGTTTCGCCGCTTGGCAATGGCGTTGAGCAGACGTGGAAGCGTCTGCTGAACGCTGAATCGGGCATCGGCGCTATCGATAATTTCGATGTTAGCGATATCGCCGCCAAGATCGCCGGCCAAGTGCCCATGGGCGAAGGCGATGGCGAATTTAATTTTGATGATTATGTCACGCCTAAGGAACGCCGCCGCGTAGATGACTTTATCGTCTACGGCATGGCTGCGGCGGATGAGGCTATCAAGGATTCGGGCTGGGAACTGAAGTCCGACGAAGATGCCTGGAAAACCGGCGTTTTGATCGGTTCCGGCATTGGTGGTCTGAACACCATCAGCAAAGGGGCTGTCACGGTCGATTGCGATAGCGGTGGCGGCCCGCGCAGGCTTTCACCATTTTTTATTCCCGCCAGCCTGATTAACTTAGTATCTGGCCATGTCTCCATTAATCACGGCTACAAAGGCCCCAACCATTCGATCGTAACCGCGTGTTCAACCGGTGCGCACGCCATTGGCGATGCCGCGCGCCTGATCATGTGGGAAGATGCGGACGTGATGATCGCCGGCGGTGCCG
>DAOVVL010000092.1 GCA_030637205.1 Thalassospiraceae bacterium
GGCCACGGCCTCCTGGCTTAACTCAAGGATGCTCTGCGAACTGCCATCGGGTACTTCGTTCAGCGATTGCGACAGATCCAGCAACAACGTCACCGCAATGTCGCGCCCGTCGTGGCGGTGGCTCATGTTGATGCGCGGATCGGGGGTGGCGCCGGCTTTGAAATCGATCAGCGATTTAATCGCCACATCCAAATCCAGTTCCGAGCCTTCTTCCTGATAGCGCACCCGCACGTAGCGTTGCGGTTTCAACAGATCGAGGATTTGTTTCAGACGCTTTGCCAACGCCGAATGTTTTTCCAACAATGCATCAATATCTGCGGCTTCACCCGATGGATGCAGGCTTTCGTAAACACTGACCCAGTCGGGGCGATAGGTTTTGCTCCGGTAATCCCATTCCGGATAATGACGCGGCGGCAGGCCTTGTTCTTCTTCTTCGCTTTCGGTTGCGGTCTGGTCCCTTTCTTCGAACATTTCCTCTTCGTCACCCAGCTCGTGATATTTCCACAGGTGGCGATTGTCGTCACGGTAATCGACTTCGGTGTCGGTGAAATACATATTGGCCGACTGGTCCGCCTGTTTGCGGGTGCGTGCAATAAACGAAACCGCAAGCTTTGCAATTTCCTGTGTGGCCCCCTCACCTTCGGCCATCGCGTCATGGAACCTGGCGACATATTCAACAATGTCCGCATCTTCATAACCATGATCGGCGTCCAGCACCGCATATGAAAACATGCTTAGGCGATGACGGATGCACGACTGAATTTCAGGATCGCAATCGCCTTCGATGGGCCGTGGGTGCAGGCGCCGCCAAATATTTCTGAGGCCCGGATATTCGACCATGGCCAAGGCTTCCACGCGGCAGTCTTCAAAAATTTCAACGGCGAGACGCTGAAACGGGCTGAAGTTGTCGGCAAAAATGGCTTTGCTCCATTTGCGGTGCGCCGCCACGTGCGCCAGCAGCGCGGTGTAGCGGCAAATCCCGCTGACCCCATCCAGATCGTCGTAAACGTCCGGCACGCGCACGCCCAGTTCATCGAAATACGGCAGCGGCTTGCGCAATTCGTCAAACCCGGTGGAATACGGAACGAAGTGCTGCTTTTCGCTCCACAGCGCCTTCATGTACAGGTCCAGACGGCGCTCGACATCAGCAAACAACGTGCCGTGACGTTCGCGTTGCAAGATCGCGCGGCTGTCGGCCGATTGCAGGGAAAAGAAATCACGCTGGCGGTCAGGATGGTCTTCGTAATATTTGACCCCGTATTCGATCCAGTTGCTCAAACCCTCAAGCGATAACTGGTTCAACAAAAACGGCATCTGCGCCAACAGGATCGGCAGGCCGGGGCTGGGAATGGTGGTGTGAAAGCCGTGAATGGAACCGGTGGTGCGTTCCATCATGTCAAACACGATGTCGATGTAACGCTCAAGCAACGCTTGTGATCCAAGTCGCCTTGATGCTTCGCCGATGGTTTGCAAAAACGGCAGGATCGCCTTGCCGTTGGGCGTGCGCGACATTTTCCACACCGATTGTGAGATCAGCTCCAGCGTGCCCTCGCCCAGATGTTCGGCAACGGCTGGCATTTCTTCGAGGTACACCAACACCGGTTCGAACCCGCGCCCGATTCCGCTGATCAGCGATGCGCCTTTGAGGTAATCATCAATGCCCGCATCGCTTAAGCGCGCGCGTGCCTCAACCATGCAATCGGCAAACACGTTGTCGAGCTGCTCGAAGCTGCATTTCAGCTTTTCACGGTATAGCTCAAGTTCGGTTTCACTGATGCTCACGCGGGGTCTCCTAACCAAACACCGCATCAATGGCGTGGTGCAGGGTTTCGCGGATGTCGCTATCGTCGGTAATGGGTGCCACCAGCGCCATACGGCATGCGGGAACGGGATCAATCCCGCCCTTGATCAGGCGCGCGCCATAAACCAGAAGGCGCGTCGAAATGCCCTCGTCCAGCCCGTGGCCTTTGAGGTTGCGCGCGGCATGGGCGATCTGCACCAACTTGGCTGCGATTTCCTTATCGCACCCGGTTTCGGTGGCAACAATGCCCGTTTCCAGCTCAGCCTCAGGGTATTCGAAGTCCAGCCCTGAAAAGCGTTGCTTGGTAGACTGCTTCAAGTCCTTCATCAGGCTCTGGTAGCCGGGGTTATAGCTGATGACCAACTGGAAATCGGTGTGCGCGTGGACCAGTTCGCCCTTTTTGTCCAACGGCAGCGTGCGCCGGTGATCGGTCAGCGGGTGGATCACCACGGTGGTGTCCTGGCGCGCTTCGACAATTTCATCGAGGTAACAAATCGCGCCAATGCGCGCGGCCACGGTCAATGGCCCGTCAATCCAGCGCGTACCGTCGGCATCGAGCAGATAGCGCCCGACCAGATCCGATGCGGTCATATCTTCATTGCAGGCCACGGTGATCAGCGGTTTTTTAAGCTTCCACGCCATGTATTCGATAAAGCGCGATTTACCCGACCCGGTCGGCCCCTTGATCATGATCGGCAGGCGTTCTGCGTAAGCCGCTTCATAGAGCATCACTTCGTCTGCCTGGGAGGCGTAAAACGGTTCGTCTGTGATCAGGTATTGGTTCATGTCAGACATGAGATAAATCCTTCAACTGATTCATTTTTAGAGAAAAAAATGGCCGAGAGCAGCAATCCCACTCCCGGCCGTTTTTCAAATATTGAGTTGGTCGGGGATGCTTATTTATGCACACCCAGCTTGTCGCGCCAACCGGGGAAAATGTCATCGGCATCGCCGGGGAAGCTTTCGAACGCGCGGGCGAATTCTTTGTGCTCTTTGGCGAATTCGATCGGGTCGGCGCCTTCTTTCCAGCATTCCCAAGCCTGACGCAACGAGATCGCACCCGCCGCCGGGCTGTCGATGTGGCCGTAAGAGCCACCGCCTGCGGTGTTGATCAGGTTGGCGTGGCCGAGGTTTTCAAAGAAACCGGGCAAACGCAGCGCGTTCATGCCGCCGGAAATAATCGGCGTGGTCGGCTTCATGCCATACCATTCCTGATGGTAGAACGGGCCGTCGACGCTGTCGCGTTCGATCATGTAGGCAATAATGCGATCATCCTGTTCGCCTTCCATCTTGCCGTAGCCCATGGTGCCGACATGGATACCCGAAGCCCCCTGCAGGCGGCTCATCTTGGCCAGAACAAAGGCGGTGTAGCCGCGGTTTGACGACGGCGACGTCACCGCACCGTGACCGGCGCGATGGTAATGCAGGTACTGGTTGGCAAAGTGACGACGCGCGGTGGTTACCATGCCGGGGCCGCCGACATAGCCATCGACCAAAAACGCCACCTTGTCGGCATCGGGGCCAAAGGTTTCGAGGACAAACTCGCCACGCGCCATCATTTCATAATGGTCATCGGCGGTAATGTTGGCCGAAAACAGTTTGGCTTCGCCGGTTTCATCCATGGCGCGCTTCATCGCGTCATAGACCAGCGGAATGGTTTCGCGCATGGGCGAGAACACCTGGTTGCCTTGCGGTTCATCGTTCTTGATGAAATCACCGCCGAGCCAGAACTGGTAAGCAGCTTCGGCAAAGGGTTTGGGACGCAGGCCAAGCTTCGGCTTGATGATGGTACCGGCGATATAACCGCCATCGACCACCGGGCGGCCGAGAATGCGCCACAGGTCTGAAATGTCCTTGGACGGGCCGTCAAACAACTGGATGGCACGCGGCGGTACCCAGAAATCGAGCATTTTGGCATATGCGATATCGCCCATGCCCTGGTTGTTGCCAATCGCCAGCGTCAGGAAGGACACGATCATCAGGCGCCCGTCGGTGATGTTGCGGTCAAACAGATCCAGCGGATAGGCGATTTTCATCAGTTCCTTGGCTTCGTCGATCTCGTAGACCAGCGCATCCACACCTTTGGTGAAATCATCGGTGGTTGAGACTTCAACGTTGGTGCCGGTTGAGCTTTCCGCCGAAAAGTGGGTGGCGGCCTCAAGATAGCCGTAGCCCGACTTCGGTTTCATCAGGTAGGCACACAGGATGTGCTTGCCGCCCTTGATCAGGTCTTCTTCCTTGAGGGTGAGATCGGAATAACGTGCAGATTGGTCCAAAGCCATTGGCTTGCTCCTTGAAAGTTCTTGGTTGATTCTTGTTTTAAATTCAGTCGGTGTTCTGTGTTTTCGGTTGTGGTGCCGGGGATGTCCCCGGTGCCTCTAAAACTTAAGGCCAGACTATAATCAGCGTCTTCGTATAAAGAAATTCATTTCTCTTGATAATATTGATAAGCTTTGCTTATATGTGGCGTCTAATATCTTGGTTTGTTGAGGTTTTTAAACCATGCACGTGACGTTACGCCAGTTAAAATCATTTGCCGCCGTGGCGCGGCGTCTGAGCTTCACCCGCGCGGCTGAAGATCTCAATTTGTCGCAACCGGCGGTGTCCATGCAGGTCAAACAGCTGGAAGCCCAGGTCGGCCAGGCCCTGTTTGAGCAGATGGGCAAGAAAATCTACATGACAGAGGCCGGAAACGAGGTCTACCGCTACACCCGCACCATTTTGGGCGAAATCGACGATATGGAGGCCGCTGTGGCCAGCCTGATCGGGCTGGAAAAAGGCACCTTGAGCATATCGGTTGCCACCACGGCGCATTATTTCGCGCCCAAGCTGCTTTCGATCTTCTGCGAACGCTTTCCCAGCGTGGATGTGCGCCTCGATGTGACCAACCGCGAGACGCTGTTGCACCAGTTGGCGGAAAACGAGGTCGATATGGTGATTATGGGCCGGCCACCTAAGGAAATGGAGCTGGAATACGGAACCTTCATGGAAAACCCGCTGGTGGTGATTGCCCCGCCCGAACATCCCTTTTCCAAGGAACGCGCCATTCAGGTAAGTCGTCTGGGCGAAGAAAGCTTCATTGTGCGCGAAAAAGGATCGGGCACGCGCTCAGCCATGGAACGGTTCTTCAAACAGCATAAAATCAAGCTCCACACGACCATGGAGGTCAGTTCCGACGAAGCCATCAAACAAAGCGTTCAGGCGGGGCTGGGATTGAGCATTATGAGCCGTGACGCAGTTCAGATGGAACTTCAACTCGGTCGTCTAACTACCCCGGATATATTGCATTTTCCGATTTTGCGGCACTGGTATGTGATGCACCGCAAGGGCAAACGGCTGTCGCCACTGGCACAGGCGTTCAAGGATTTCCTGCTCAACGAGGCGGCGTCCATTCTGAAGAAAGAAATGCCGCAAAACGACCAATAATAACGCTTTTCAGGACGGATCGCGATCAACCGAGATCGACGGCGGAATTGGGGCCGCCATGGGGCCGGCTTCGGCGACCAGATCGGCCACCGGACCGATGGGGGCACGGCCCAGCTTTTTCACCTTGATCTCACGGAAAACCATGTAAATTCCGCTGGCAATCACCAGCGAAGCGCCGATCCAGAACTGGCTTGAAGGAACGTAGCCCCAGCCCAAATAGCTGTAAAATGCCGACCACAGGATGCCCAAATACTCAAACGGCGCCAACAGGCCAATGGGGGCAATGGTAAACGCCTTGATCAGGCTGACATGCCCGGCAATGACCAGCACCGTGATCAGCACAATGCCCCCGGCCCCGGTGAGTTGAGGCGTCATATTTAGGGCCATGAACTCAAGCCCGCCAAGGCCCAGGCCGAGAGAAACGCTGGCCACCAACCCGATCCACGCATGAAAATAGAACAGCATCTTAAACGTGCCTTCGCCGGAACCGGTTTTGCGCGTGAACAGGATCATCAGCGAATAACTGATGGCGGCGGCAAAGGCATATAGCGCGCCCATGTTCAGGACATCGCCGCTGGGATTGTTCGCAATCAAAATGCCGATAAAACCCACCACGATGGCGGACCAGCGGTGAACGCCGACCTTTTCCTTTAAAATCGGCACCGAAAGCCCGGTCATGATGAAGGTGGCGCTGAAAAAGATCACCGTCGCTTCGGCCAGATGCAGGGTGGTCAATGAATTGAAAAAGAAAAACGGTGCGCCGAAGCCGCAAAAGACGCGCACGAAATGCTGTGCTTTTTTCTGCGTTTTGAACGTCTCAAGCCCGCCGCGGCTGAGACCCCAGATCACCAGCACCGGCAACACCACCCAGCTGCGCATGGCCAGCATCTGCATCACCGAAAGCCCGCCTTCGAGCAGGTTTTTCACCACCGCATCCATGGAAGACAGCAGCAAGATGCCGAGGATCGACAACCCCACCCCGACCACGTTGGACTGATCGCCCTGATTTGACATGAAAGCTGCTCCGAATTTCAAGCGGGCAGCTTATGGGGGCTACGTGGCTGGGTCCAGTGGCAGATTGTCAGGGGGCAAATCAAGTGTATGGGGCTAAAGCAGCTTCTTTTTTCCCCGTTTCAATGCAGAAACGCATACTACCAGCCCAGCTGGCGTAAACAGGTTCAGAAGAAATGCGGTAAATATCATGACCGAGAACACTCTTGCATCAAATACACCCAGGGTGAGTCCCATCGAAGTCAGCACGAAGGCCATTTCAGCGCGACCGCACATGCCGACGCCGATACTCAACGATTCGAGCCACGACATTTTCAACAAACGAGCCATGCCACCGGCGCTGATAACCTGACCGACGATCAACATCCCTGTCAGCGAAAGGACGAACCACACGTCGGGCCCCAGCACTGCATCGAAGGTGACGTGAAAGCCCAGCGAGATAAAAAAGATCGGACCGAGAAAGGAATACGCAATGCCGTGCAAGCGGTCCTCAACTTTCGCAAACACATCGGGAATGGCCACTTTTTTGGAAAAAAACAGTCCCGCCATATAAGCACCAACAATAACGTGCAGACCGATGGCCTGAGCAATCAGGCCGAAGCTGAGCGCCAGAATCAAAAGGAAGGTAAAGACCTTGCCGTGGCGATCCTGAAACGGTTCACGTAGTTTCGGGTACACCCAATGACCGAAAGCAATGACCGCACCGAGAAACAGCAACGCCTTGCCCATGGTTATCATCAACATCAAAGGATCGGCGCCATGCCCGTTGATGATGCCGATCACCAGCCCCAAAAACAGCAGGGTCAGCAAATCATCAACCACACACGCCGCGATCACCAACTGGGCGATCCTAGTTTCCAGCATCTTCAATTCTTCAAGAACCGTTATGGTAATGACGACTGCGGTCGCGGTCATCGTCAGGCCGACAAACGCAGCTTGTGGCAAGGTCAAGCCAAACCATAA
>DAOVVL010000074.1 GCA_030637205.1 Thalassospiraceae bacterium
CTTGGCCGGGGCCGAAGCAGGGGCTTCGCCGCGACCGCCGATGCCTGACGCATCCCTGATGTGGGAAGGCAGTGAATGGGTATTCGAAATTTCCATGTGTGACTGACTATTCCTTAAGCGTCGTTTTCAGCAAATAAGGCCAGGCACTTGGCGTGCCCGTATCATATTCAACTCGCCAGCCCATGAATGAGTGCAGATCCCGGTCGGGCATGCACTTCGTTATGAATTCAAGATAATGCCATAACCTGTTATTTCAAAACAAAAAATAGAGATGTTATGGTTAACAACCTTACAAAAAATAAGGTGTAATAAAGCACCAATGCGCCGGATGTCGCGCTCACGCTGGGCTTGGCCATGGTTCGAGTCCGAAAATAATTTCTCACAAATCACAAATATTTGATAAAAGGATTCGCCTAAAGCCATTATCTTAAGAACAAGGCGCTAAACTATTTATCCAACACGATTTGCGGGCAATGGACAAAAATCACCTTGGTTAGATTGATCACAATGATTGTCGCGGCTTTAGTCAGCTATGGCGTGGGTGCAAACCCGGCAAGTGCGCACCATCCCAACTGCACGGCACTGCACGAAGCAGCCTTCCTTGATGAACCGGATGAACTTTCCGAACTCATCAATCACGGCACCAATCTTGAATGTCTGGATGTGTTGGGACAAACGCCACTGGTCACGGCGCTAAACGGGGCCAGTGCGCAATCGTTCGACATGCTTTTGCACGCAGGCGCCAAGGTCAATGTGCGCACCGAATACGGCCAGTCCTTGCTGACCCACGCCCATGAAAAATATGCATCGCTTGATTTTGCCGGGGCGGCGAGCTTTCGCAGTCTTTACCAAAACATGATCGCTAGCCTCGAAGCAGCAGGGGCTACCCGGTAAGGGTTTCTTGATAAGTGTTGAAATATATTTTTAAGATGATTTTTTCACCCAGAATTTTTCTTATCTTCGTTACTGCGATACTCATTTTCGCCACCGTGCCCCACGTGCGCGCGGCTGAAAATAGTGCTGACGTTTCATTCGGCGACTGGCTAAAGGTGTTCCGCGTGGATGCGGCGAAAGCAGGCATTTCGGCCAAGACCCTCGAAGCCGCGCTAAACAATCTTGAACCGATCCCCCGCGTGATCGAGCTGGACCGCCGCCAGCCGGAATTCACGCTGACGTTTCGCGATTACATGGACCGGCTGGTAAACGCCAAGCGCGTCACCAAGGGCCGCAAGATGCTCGCGGAAAATCGAAAAATCTTGGAACAGGTGGCGGCGCGTTATGGGGTGCGCCCGCAATACCTGATGGCGTTCTGGGGGCTGGAAACCGATTTCGGGCGTTTGGCGTCAGGCTACTTTCCGGTGATCGGGGCGCTGGCGACCCTGGCCCATGATGGGCGGCGCTCGGCCTTTTTTCGCAAACAACTCATCGATGCGCTGAAAATTCTCGACGCCGGGCATATTGATCTGGCGCGCATGAAAGGATCGTGGGCAGGGGCCATGGGCCACTTCCAGTTTATCCCCACCACCTTTTCCGCCAACGCCATCGACTTTGACGGCGACGGCAAACGCGACATCTGGACCAACAAGTCAGACGCCATGGCGTCCGCTGGCAATTTCCTGAAAAACATGGGCTGGAAAGCCGATGAGATCTGGGGCCGTGAAGTCAAACTGCCCAAGGACTTCGATTTCAATCTGGTGTCGCTCAAAGGCCGCAAACCGCTGGCAAGGTGGCAGGCGCTTGGCGTGCGCCGCACCGACGGGCGCGATCTTCCCAAGGTCGAAATGCAGGCATCGTTGGTCGCACCGGCCGGGCACGCGGGGCCGGCGTTTCTCGTTTACGGCAATTTTCGCGCCATCATGCGCTGGAACCAGTCACAGTTTTACGCACTGGCCATTGGCCATCTGGCGGATCGCCTGTTGGGCCAGGGACCGCTGACCACACTGGGGCCGCGCGATGAAAAGAGCCTGTCATTTGTTCAATCGGAAGACCTGCAACAACGCCTGATCGATGCCGGGTTCGATCCCGGTCCGCCGGACGGCATTATCGGTTCGCAAACGCGCTTGGCCATTCGTGAATTCCAGAAAAGCGTTGGCCTGATTCCCGATGGCCACCCAACGCTGGCGGTGCTCAAGCGCCTGCAAAAGGGCGCTAAGTAATAACGCGCTTTAAGATTTCAGAAAGTTTGTCGTGGGAAGATAGATTTAGCTTAAATTTCAGGCGTTAACGATGCCCCGCGAACCAAAGTTCAAACTCCGGTTTTTGACCCGAAGCCTGGCCATTGCGCTGGTCGGCGTGATGTTGGGCGCGTGCGCGGAAACCCAGTTTCTGATGCACACCGCCAAACGCATGAACAAGGACAAACAGTCCACCACTTATAAAGTGGGCAATCCTTATCAAATCGAAGGCATCTGGTACCGCCCGGCTGAGGACTATAACTATCGCGAAACCGGGATCGCATCCTGGTACGGCCCCAACTTTGATGGCCGCAAAACCGCCAATGGCGAAATTTTCGATCAATACAGTGTTTCGGCGGCGCATCGCACGCTTCCGATGCCGTCCATCGTGCGCGTGACCAATTTGGATAACGGGCGTTCGCTGGTGGTGCGCATCAACGATCGCGGGCCGTTCGCGCGCAGCCGCATCATTGATATGTCGCGCCGCGGCGCACAAATGCTGGGGTTTGAGCAAAATGGTACCGCGCGGGTACAGGTGGAAATATTGTCCAAAGAAAGCCGCGCACTGGCCGAACGCCTCAAAGCCGGCAAAACAGAAATCGCCGCCGATCTGCCACCCATTGATGGAAACGATTTGGCTCAGGTGCCGGTTGCCCGGCAAAGCCTGCCCGCACCTCGGCCCGAACCGATCCAGACCGCGTCTCTTGAGCCTGTTTCGGTGCCGGTTCCAGACCCGGTCGCCGCCGAACCGGCAGCGCAAGTCGGCGAAATCAGCCAAGTTCCGGTATCGCCCACCGGCATCTACATTCAGGCCGGGGCATTTTCCGACATCACCAATGCAGAAAGGGTCAAAACCACGCTCGATTCCCTTGGAAGTGTCACCATTTCCCCGGTTCAGGTCGGATCGCGTGAGCTTTACCGGGTTCGTATCGGCCCGGTATCCCAGGTCGCCGAGGCTGACCAGCTGCTTCATCAAGTTGCCGCCAATGGCTACCCAGAGGCCCGAACCATTGTGCAACAGGCCGCAACCCAGTGATATCCCCGCTTTTTTAGCCGAACGACAGCGTATTTAGGGTTGGCCCTCAGGTGGCGGGCGCGTATTGTTCGCGCACGCCCGAAATCACAAGCGAGTCGCCCTCATTTTGACGACATTCGTCGATAAACAGGCACTTTAAGTAAACCACACCCAGACCAGAATAAGGTTATTGCTGAGCATGCTGACCGTTTCCAAATTTTTTCGCCGCTTGTTTGGCGCTTTTATCTTAGCCGCAATGTTTTCAGGCGGGGTCGCGTTCGCCGCCACCACCGACACACCCGCAACACAAGCCTATCTGGTCGATGCGACCACAGGGGCCATCCTGTTGGACAAGGGCAGCGACATCCCCATGCCGCCCGCATCCATGAGCAAGCTGATGACCGTTCTTATGGTGTTTGAGCGTTTGCAGGACGGCAGGCTTTCGCTGGATGACAGGTTCTACGTTTCTGAAAATGCGTGGCGCAAGGGTGGTGCCAAAACCGGCGGCTCAACCATGTTTCTGGAACCCGGCATGCGGGTTCGTGTCGAAGACCTGCTTCGCGGCATCATCGTGCAAAGCGGCAACGATGCCTGCATCGTCATCGCCGAAGGAATATCCGGCAGTGAAGAATCCTTTGCTGAAGAAATGACGGTGCGCGCCATTGAAATGGGCATGAACGAAAGCACGTTCAAAAATTCAACCGGCTGGCCCCATCCCGAACACCTGATGTCGCCGCGCGATATCGGCAAGCTGGCCAAGATTACCATCGAACAGTTTCCCGAATTTTATCATTATTATCTGGAAACAAAGTTCGTCTTTAACGGCATCAGCCAGTCAAACCGCAATCCGCTTCTTTATAAAGACATGGGTGCCGATGGTTTGAAAACCGGACACACCGAAGAAGCCGGTTATGGCCTGACCGCATCGGCAACGCGCGGCGACCGGCGCATGATTTTGGTCGTCAGCGGACTGGTGTCCAAGAAAATGCGCTCAAGCGAGTCAGAGCGGCTGATCGAATGGGGCTTTCGTGAATATGATAATTACGACCTGTTCAAGGCCGGTGACGTGGTAACGAACGCCGAAGTGTGGTTGGGCAACCGCCCGACAGTGCCGCTGGTGATCGAAAACGATTTAACCCTGACCATTCCCAAGCGCGCACGGCGCGATATGGTGGTTAAGGCAGTTTACGAAGGCCCGCTTCCGGCACCCATCGAAGTGGGCGCACGGGTTGCAACGCTGAACATTTCAGCGCCAAACATGGAAAGTATTGAAGTGCCGCTGGTGGCGGGCGAAGGTGCCGGACAACTGGGACTGGTCGGGCGCTTGATGGCGGCGGTCAATTACATCCTCTGGGGCCGTTCTGAGTAAACGTGGCAGAATGACTTTACACAAAGGGCGCATTTACTAATGCAAAAGGGGCGTTTCATCACCCTTGAAGGGGGCGAGGGGGCTGGCAAATCGACCCAGCTTTCCAACCTTGCCGATGCCCTTAAATCCGGCGGCATCAACGTGCTCACCACCCGCGAGCCGGGCGGCGCACCGGGCGCTGAAGAAATACGTGAGCTTTTAGTCAACGGTGAAACCGAACGCTGGTCCCCTATGGCCGAAGTTTTGTTACACACCGCCGCGCGCGCCGAACACCTTGCAAAAACCGTATGGCCCGCACTTGAAAAGGGCGCATGGGTTATTTCGGATCGTTTCGCCGATTCAACCACGGCCTATCAGGGTTTTGGTCACGGCATTGATCTTGAAACGCTGGACGCACTTTATAAAACCGCCTTCGGTGATTTCAAACCGGATCTCACATTGATCTTTGATCTGCCCGTGGAAGTGGGCCTTGAGCGCGCCGGTTCCAGACAAGGCGGTGAAGACCGGTACGAGCGCATGGGAACGGAGTTTCACCAGCGCCTGCGCGATGGTTTTTTGAACATCGCTGCGCAAGAACCGGATCGCTGCGCAGTTATTGATGCGACGGCGAATATAGAAACCGTCACCCAGGCCATTTCAAAAATTGTCTCTGATCGGCTGGGGGTCCAGTTGTGATGCGCGACGATGATGACGAAGATGAAATCCTGCACCCTCGCGATAATCCTGAGCTTATCGGCCATGAAGATATCGAGGCGCAACTGCTGGACAGTTTTAATTCCGGGCGCATGCACCACGCGTGGCTGATCTCTGGCCCCGAAGGTATCGGCAAGGCGACACTGGCGTATCGGTTCGCGCGTCATATCCTGTCCCAAGGTGCAAATAATGAAATTCCCGAAACTGCACCGGACCTGAGCGCCGGCCTGTTTGGCGAAGACCCGGAACCTAAAGCCGAACCCCGGTCCGAACTTATGGCTGAGCAGGGACCGCTTTACATGGACCCTGAAACCCCGGTCTTTCGCCGCGTCGCTGCGGGCGGGCACGCAGATTTGATTTCCATTGAACGCCGCCGCGATGAAAAAAGCGGAAAGCTGAAAAACGCCATTGTGGTCGATGACGTGCGCGAGGTGGGTCACTTTCTTTCCATGACGCCTGCCGAAGGCGGCTGGCGGGTGGTGGTGGTCGACAGTGCCGATCACATGAACATCAACGCCGCCAATGCGATCTTGAAAGTTCTCGAAGAACCACCCAAGCGCGCGGTGCTTTTGCTGGTCTGTCACAATCCGGGAAAGGTGCTTCCGACCATCAGGTCGCGGTGCCGTAAGCTGCAAATGCGCCCGTTGAGCGATGACACGGTAGCCGCACTTGCCCAGAATATGATCCCGGATTTAAGCCAAAAGGAAGCCACGCGCCTTGCTAGTCTTTCTGAAGGCAGCATCGGGCGCGCGATCCGGTTGGCCGATGCGGGTGGGCTGGAATTGTGGGCCGAGCTGATGGGCCTGATGCAATCGCTGCCCAACCTTGATGTGCCCGCCGCCCATGCACTGGCAGACCGGGTATCGCGCATAGGCGCCGAAGATGCGTTTCATACCGTCACCACCCTGATGCGCTGGTGGCTGGAACGCATGATCCTGAACACCGCGACCAATGGGCCAACAGGCGGGGCCGCTTCGCCCGATGATCCAGACCTTGAGCTGGCACAGAGACTATCAGCCCAAGGAAGCCTTGATCGATGGTTTAAGGTGTGGGAAAAGATCAATCATCTGGTGGCGAAAACCGATGCCGTCAATCTGGACCGCAAACAGGTCGTGTTGGATATGTTTTTAGGCCTGGAAAGTGCGGCAAAACCGGCGCGTTAATTCGCACCACTAATTCAATTGGGAGCAAGTTCTGAGCGATGGCCCAGTCCAAACGCTATTACATCACCACGCCGATTTATTACGTCAACGACGTACCGCACATCGGCCATGCCTACACGACGCTGGCGTGTGATGTGTTGGCGCGCTTTAAGCGCCTTGACGGGTTCGACGTGAAATTCCTGACCGGAACCGACGAACACGGCCAGAAGGTGGAAAAGTCCGCTCAAGCCAAGGGCGTTGATCCACAGACCTTCACCGACACCGTTTCACAGAACTTCCGCGACCTCTTGGGCGTGATGAATTTTTCCGCCGATGATTTTATTCGCACCACCGAAGAACGGCATAAGGTTTCGGTGCAGGAATTGTGGCGACGGTTAAAAAACGCTGGCGAAATTTACCTTGGCAGCTATTCCGGCTGGTACGCGGTGCGCGATGAAGCCTTTTACGCCGAAGACGAACTGACCAAGGATAAAGACGGCAACAAGGTTGCGCCATCGGGCGCGCCGGTCGAATGGGTGGAAGAGCCGAGCTATTTCTTCAAACTGTCTGAATGGCAGGACAAGCTTCTTAAATTTTACGATGAAAACCCCGATTTCATCGCGCCCCAGTCGCGGCGCAACGAAGTGATCAGCTTTGTTTCAGGCGGGCTGTTGGATCTTTCGGTTTCGCGCACCACCTTTAAATGGGGTGTAAAGGTTCCGGGTGACGATGAACACATCATGTATGTGTGGCTTGATGCGCTGACCAACTACATCACGGCCGTTGGCTTCCCCGAAACCGAGACAGGCGAATACGCAACCTATTGGCCGGCTGACCTGCACATGGTGGGCAAGGACATTCTGCGCTTTCACGCCGTTTACTGGCCGGCGTTTTTGATGGCGGCGGGGCTTGATGCGCCCAAACGTGTGTTCGCCCACGGCTGGTGGACCAACGAAGGGCAGAAGATTTCGAAATCGCTGGGCAACGTGATCGACCCGATCGAGCTGGTGGAAACCTATGGGCTGGATCAGGTGCGTTACTTCCTGTTGCGCGAAGTGCCGTTTGGCAACGATGGTGATTTGTCGAAAAAAGCGATCATCGCGCGCATGAACGGCGAACTGGCCAACGATCTGGGCAATCTGGCCCAGCGCGTGCTTTCGATGGTCAACAAAAACTGCGACGGCGCGGTTCCGCCACACGGTGAATTTAACGATGCCGACAATCAGATGCTGGGTTCCGCCCACGCACTGCTTGAAAAGTTGCGGGACCTAATGGACGCGCAGGCGTTTAACGCGGCGCTTGAGACAGTTTGGCTTGTGATACGTGCTTCCAATGCATACGTAGATGCACAGGCGCCGTGGAAACTTAAAAAGGAAGACCCGGCGCGCATGCAAACGGTGCTTTACGTATTGGCCGAAACCGTTCGCCACATTGCCCTGAGCTTGCAACCGTTTATGCCTGAAACCATGGGCAAGATGTTAGATCAGTTGGGCGTCAGCCCCGATCACCGCACCTTTGAGTTTCTCGGACCGGATCACGCGCTGGTACCAGGCACCAAG
>DAOVVL010000237.1 GCA_030637205.1 Thalassospiraceae bacterium
CTGACCACCAACCTGCCGCCTTCTCGCCTGTCACTTGATCCTGGGGACGTTGTTAGTCTCGCCAACGATGGGCGGCTGGTTGATTACCGCATCACCCGCATTGCCGATGCAGGGGCACGATCGATCGAGGCAATCCGCACAGATGCCGCGATTTACGATCTCCCGCCGGGACAATACCGCTCCGCGAAACTGCCCAACGCAATCGTTTATGGACCCGCCAATATTGCCCTGATGGACCTGCCGCAGATCAGCGACACGGTCGCCGCGCACCGGCCCTACGCGGCGATATTCGCCAAACCATGGTATGGAACGGCCGCCATCTGGCACAGCGCCACCGCTTCGGGTTTTGCCCTGCTCGACACGATTGCTCAACCTGCCCACATGGGTGTTTTGACCGCTGATCTTCCCGCAGGACCGCTGTGGAGGTTTGATCACGGTAATGAGCTGCTAGTTGATCTTTCCTCGGGCACATTGACGAGCATCACCGATACCGCGCTCTTCGCCGGAGGGAATGCATTTGCGATTGAAAATGCATCCGGTTCTTGGGAGATCATTCAGGCGGGCAATGCCGAGCTGGTTTCCACAGGGCGTTACCGCCTCACGCGCCTGTTGCGTGGACAACGGGGAACCGAAGACGCGATGGGCAATCCAGCCCCGTCTGGTGCGCGGGTTGTTATGCTGAATTCCGGCATCCAACCCCTCTCGACTTCCGAAGCCGATCTTGGCCTGCCCTGGAACTGGCGCATCGGTCCAGCCAGTGTCGCGCCGCCGGATCCGTTGATGAATGCGCAGAGCTTCACACCAAATGGCCGGGGGTTAAAACCTTTTGCGCCGGCACAATTACGGATGCGCCGTAAGACCAACGGTGATCTGGCGCTACGCTGGTTGCGCCGTGACCGCTCGCTCGCGGCTGATGGTTGGGTGTTGGTGGAAGCGCCGATGTCGGAAGCTTCCGAAACCTATGATCTGGAAATCATGTCGGGTGTTTCTGCCTTGCGCATAATCACCGGGCTGACCAACCCTGCCTTTATCTACACCGCCGCCATGCAAGCCAGTGATTTTGGTGGGCCAATTACAAACCTTTCGATCCACCTTTACCAGATCGGGGCGCTGGGCCGCGGTGTGCCGCTTATCCAAACCCTGTCCATCAAGGAAAGCCTATGACCAACACCCCGAACCTTGCGTTGCCGTATCTAGCCGCGGCACAGTCCCAAAAGCATGTCACCGTTAACGAGGCACTGGGCTTGATAGATGCGCTGACCCAATTGGCGGTGAATTCCGTCGGAACCACATCTCCGCCAGCCTCACCGGCCGAGGGCGAACGCCACATTATCGGGGCGAGTGCTACTGGTGCGTGGACCGCCTGGGATGACAGTGTTGCCCTCTATTCCGGCGGAGCGTGGTTACGCCTGATCCCGCAGCCGGGCTGGCTGGCGTGGAATGTCGCAAGTAGCGAGCTACTGGTCTGGTCCGGCAATGCGTGGGGCGCATATATCCCGAACCTGCAGAACCTCGCCGGAGTCGGGATTGGCACTTTATATGATGCCACCAATAAACTGGCCGTATCCGCAATCGCCACCTTGCTCAATCACGCCGGTAACGGCCACCAGCTCAAAATCAACAAAGCCGCCAACACCGATACCGCCAGTCTGCTGTTCCAGACCAACTGGTCAGGGCGCGCCGAGATGGGCACCGCGGGAAACGATGATTTTTCCATCAAGGTCAGTGCCGATGGCAGCAATTTCTTTGAGGGGGTGCGCATTGACCGCAATACCGGCGCGGTCAGTTTTCCCAGTGGCATGGAGCCGGAACGCCACAACGTCGGCAGTATCACCAAAGCCGGTGGTCCGGACTGGTGGGGCGCAGTGGACCCCTTCACCTTGAGTTATAGCTCTTCCTCCCAACAAGCGCTTTCGAAAAACCGGATGTTTTTTATGGCCTTCCATGTTGATCGGCCAATCCAGCTTCTCGGAGCCTTCGTTTCCCTGAACGTAGCCTCGACAACAGCGGGTGCATTGCTTCGATGCGGAATTTACAAGCTTGGTGCCCCCAATGGCGATCTCTGGGACATCGGTGATCGGGTGGTAGATTTCGGAACGCTGCCGGCCGATGTGGCCGACAACAAGGAATTCAATCTGGGCACACCGCAAACCCTGACGAAAGGCTGGTATGTCACGGCGATGGGCGTCAGTGGTGCCGGGTCTTATGCGCGCTATGCCCGCTGGATGACGCCCGGTCTGACCCGTTTCTATCCACACAGTAGCGGCACAAGCGCCTATCCCCAGACCGTCGCTCCGCAAGTCTATCTTTACGCAAGCTCAAGCAATGCCGAGATCATCAGCGGCCTGCCAACAAGCTGGCCATCCAATCCCGTCACCACCATGACCTCGACCAACAACTGGGTCTACCAAATGGTTTTCCCAAAATGGCGCGAAGTCTGACCCGTGCAAAACAAAAAAAGGAGCCGCTATGACCCCACCAAAGCTTGAAGCGGGCTTTGTCCGCATGCCCGAGGACGAGTTCGAAGCCATGCTGGCCCGCGCTGCCGAGCACGGCGCGCGCCGTGCCTTGGCCAACGTTGGCCTTGAAGGACCCGAAGCCGCCATAGATATCCATGACCTGCGAACGCTGCTCGATAGTCTGCGCGTGGCGCGGCGCACCGCCTGGCAAACCATCATCCGTCTCATGACCACCGGCCTGCTGCTCGCCCTGATGGCTGGTATTGCCGTCAGGCTGAAGCTGTTTGGCTGATACCAACCAAAATCACCCTGCCCACATACCCGCCAACTGGCGGGTTTTTTATTGGAGAAACCCATGACCACCCATTACTTCGCCGACTGGCGAAATATCCCCGAAACCCTCTGGCGCTGGGCCAACTTCAGCCCCGAAGAAATCGCTTGCCGAGGCGGCGGGAATATCCGCATCGATGAGGCAGCGCTCGACAAGCTGCAAAAGCTGCGAGAAAAACTCGACGTACCGCTGATCGTGCATTCGGCCTACCGTAGTTCGGATTATAATCGGCGGGTCGGTGGCGCGGAGCACTCCATGCATCTGCAAGGCGCGGCGTTTGACATTTCCATGGCCAACCATGATCCCGATGCGTTTGAAGCCGCAGCCCAAACCGTCGGTTTTACGGGCTTTGGATATTATCCACGGCAGAACTTCATGCATATCGACACCGGCCGTGCCCGCCAGTGGGGTGATCCGTTTCCACCACGTTTAAGCCGGTTTGCAGAAGAGCCCCCGCGCTTGCGCGAAAACCTCAATGAGTCCCGCACGATGAAAGGCGGTGGTGCTGCCGGTGTTGCAACCATCAGCGCGGCCGGCGTCGAGGTGGTGCAGCAAGCCGTAGCCGACACGCAATCCGCCCTCCAGCCGCTGATCCCGTATCTCGATACCCTGCGCTGGCTGTTTATTGCAGCAGCTCTGATCGGCATCGGGATCACAATCTATGCCCGCTGGGATGATTGGCGAAAGGGGCGACGCTGATGGGCGCGCTTTTTGCATGGTTTACCGGCAGCCGGTTTGCGTTGGCTGCCGGGAAGTGGGTGGCAATCACCCTTACAGTATCAATGTTCTTGCTATCCTTGCGCCGCGCGGGTGAGCGCACCGGTCGGCTGGCAGAACGTCTTGAAAATCAGGAGAAAGCACATGAAATTCAACGCCGAATGCTTGAGGCGGGGGCCCGTCGCCCTCGCAATCGTGACGAGCTTGTTGAGCGCTTGCGCGACGGTAAGTTCTGATCCGGTTGTCGGGGTTTGCCCGCCAGTGATGGAATACAGCCACTCAGAACAAGCCTTGGTCGCAACAGAAATCGAAACTCTGCCAGAAAGCGCAATTCTGGTCAGCTGGTTGGCAGACTATAGCCTGCTCAGGGAACAAGCCAATGCCTGTGGCCCGAGATCCGGTCGGGGAATCGTGTAGCGTATGGCCCATAATCCCTTCTGGATATCGAATAACATGGGATTATTGC
>DAOVVL010000165.1 GCA_030637205.1 Thalassospiraceae bacterium
GCAAGCGTGCCGATTTCCAGGCGGCTTTGGCGCCCTCAACGTTGGCCCATGCCGCTTTTCGGTCTTTCGCAAGGTTTGCGGGCGTGTCCGCCGGGCTTTCGCCCAGCATTTCCGGGGCTTCGGGGGCCATGATCAGTTCGGTGGGAAATTCCATGCCTGACAATTTGCTGAGTTTGGCGCGAATTTCGCGATTTGTTTCACGTTCCGCGTCGCGCTTGATGCGGCCACTTTCGTACATTTCCGTCAGGCGTTTTTGCTCAACCGCATCGCCATTACGTTCGGCCCGGCGCGCGCCTAAAAAAGCCCCGGTGCTTTGTTCGTGGTAAAGCTGGACCACCAGATCAGATACGTGCAGATCGTAATAAAGCGCCAACGCATCGAGCTTGCCCGCGTCCGCCCCTTTCATTTGTTCAACAAAAGCGACATCGGTTTGCGGCATTTGGGCAAACGCCTGTGGGGCCGAAATGATCAGGGTGCCAACAACGGCGAGCGCGAGCGCGGACTTCTTTATAATATTTTTCAAGTCACGCACCCCTCAGCCGCCACTACGAATGAAATCAAGAAACGAGGTTCCATCTTTAAAAACACCGTTTGAAACATAGCGCCCGGCGGCAACAAACATACCGGGGTCCTGGTATCCGGTCAGGCGAAGCGCCTGTTGCCCATCTTTGCCATAAAACATGAACACCGGGGTCGCGCGCACCCGGGTCTTGGCGGCGAATTCTTTTTCCGACATTTGCTCACCCTTGGGCGTGGTGACATCAAGGTCGCCTTTGTTATTAACCTCAATCAATACAAATTTTTCGTCATACAGACCCGTGACCTTGGGGTGCGGGTAAACGCGATTGCGCATCTTGTCGCAATAAGGGCAACCATTTTGATGAAACATCAACACCAGGTTTTTGCCATCTGCGGCGGCGTCTGCAATTTCGCTGGGAAAGTCGTAATCCAGTGGCTCGACAATGAAATCCGCTGCCTCTGCTGTAACAGCGACAACGCTCATTGAAAAACCGCCCAACACGATTGCTGAGACGGCGAAAAGTCGAACAACGGCATTTGTCATAATTTTTTTCACCTTAAGCGGCACCGGAAAATTCAAACCCGGCATCTTCGACCGCCTGCTGGACCGCACCTGCGTCGGCACCCACAACACTGACCGTCTTGGCATCGAGGTCAACCACAACGTCTGCGCCCGGGGCTGCATCCTGAATGGCGTTGGTGACCGATTTTGCACAGCCCCCGCAGCTCATCCCCAGGACTTTATATGTATCTGAATTGGTATCTGGCATTTTGCACCTCTGAGACGTCCATTTGTACACGTTACCAGTGTCTTTTATCCCTTCCAGCGGCGGTAAGGTCAACAGGCAAATGGGGGAACCGCCAACATTTATGCTACGGCTGGCCCAGAACTTTCATCATCACGGCACTAATTGGAACGATGCGCAAACCGCGCGCGCGCGCTTGCGGTAACCATGTTTTCAAAACATTAATCGTGGCCTCGCGCGGATGGCCGATGGCAATGGCAAAGCCCCGGCGCAGGGCCAGTGCTTCGGTTTGTTGGAGTTGTTTGATGACCGAGGCTTCGGTGGTTTCGTTGTCCAGAAACACGTTGCGTTCCAGATGTTGAAGACCCAACTGGATGGCTACTTTGCTGCCGACCGTGCGACCGCTGGTACGGGAATCGAGAAAGAACAAGCCGCGGCGCTTGATTTCAGCCAGCACGACGCGCATGCCGTCGGCGTCTTCGGTGAAACGGCTGCCCATGTGGTTGTTGACCGCAACGAAACCTTCGAAGCGATCCATGCCCCAGTTAATCAGCCCTTGCAGTTCCTGCGCGTTCATTGCCGTCAGTAACACATTGGGTCCGGCATCAATTGTTTTTGAAGTCGGCTCCATCGACATGTGCAGCATCAATTCGTGCCCGCCTTCGCGCGCCGCGTTGGTCTGCATTTGCAAATCATCGGCATAGGTCATAAACGCAAGTGTCAACGGTGCCGGCAATTGCCAGATCCTTTCAGAGCGCCCCCGGTCCACCCCCATATCGTCGATCACGATGGCAATCATGGGGCCTGTGCCTTGGGACGTATCGGCAACGGCAAATTTGCGCCACGGTTCGCTTGTTATGTTTGGCGCAGGTGTTTTCACAATCGCGACCCGTCTGGGTTCGTACACATCGCCCGTAAGCGTTTCTTCGTAAGGGGCTGTGGGCTTGAACGCGCTGGGCCGGGTTGGGTCCAGTACAGGCGCCGATGCAGATGGCGGGGCGAACGCGGATCCGGTCGGTGCATTGGCAACGTCACTTTCACTGGCGCCAAAAAGAATGCCCGCTACGAAGTATCCGCCGATGGCAGCACCACTGATGAACAAAACCCCAAGTGCCACCCACAACCGTTCACGGTTAAGTGCAGCCTTGCGTTTTCGTTTGAATCGTTTGCCCTTGGGCTTTTTGGAAGCCACCGTCGCCTGCGCCTTTGTTGGATCAAATGATCTTCATTGGCTAAACCAGCGTCGTGCAACCGTCAATGATTTGTGCAGGCTTTATTCGGCGGCATTTTCGGACACCTCGGTTTCACCCCCGCCAAGGCCCGCCAGATCGTTGAGGATCGGGCAATCGGGGCGATCATCACCATGACAGCACTGGGTCAGGTTTTTCAGGGTATCGCGAATGCTTTCCAGTTCAGCGATTTTGCTTTCCACTTCTTCAATGTGTTGAAGCGCGATGGATTTCACATCCGATGATGCGCGTTCGCCGTTCTGCCACAGGTCCAGAAGATTAGCGACTTCATCGACACTAAAGCCCAGATTTCGCGAACGCTTGATAAAGCGCAGAATCTGCACGTCCTTGTCTGCATAGTCGCGATAGCCGTTGGCGGCGCGCCCGGCAGGTTCAATCAGGCTAATGGATTCGTAATAACGAATGGTCTTGGCCGTGACGCCGGATTTATGTGCTGCGGTTCCGATATTCATGTTACGCGCCTCCCTTCCATTTTTTAAGCAATAGCGAATTGGTCACCACCGAAACGCTGCTCAGTGCCATTGCTGCCCCGGCAATGACCGGGCTTAACAAACCCATCGCGGCCAGCGGCAATGCAATTAAGTTATAAAAGAATGCCCAGAATAAATTCTGGCGAATTTTGCGCACCGTTGCGCTTGAAATTGAAATCGCGTCCGCCACCAGTTCGGGTGCGCCGCGCATCAGGGTCACTTGTGCCGTGTGCATGGCAACATCGGTGCCGGTGCCCATGGCCATGCCGACATCCGCCGCCGCCAGCGCCGGGGCGTCGTTCACGCCGTCGCCGACCATGGCAACCGTGTGGCCTTCGCTTTTCAGCTTTTCAATTACCGATGCCTTGTCTTCGGGCAACACTTCGGCAATCACATCTTCGGGGGCCAGCCCCAAACGCGTTGCAATGGCGTGTGCCGTGCGTTCATTGTCGCCGGTCAGCATCACCGCGCGAATGCCTTGGTCTTTCAGCAAAGCCAGTGCCTCAGGCGCGGTTGCTTTCGGTTGATCGCCAACCGCGATCAGGCCGATCAGTTTATATGCACCCGATGACTGCTCAGTTGTTTTTTGCGCCGCCCACATTACGCCATTGCCGCTTTCTTCAAAATTTTGCGCGGCGTTTTCATAGGCCGAAAGATCAACGCCCTTCTCAAGCATCAAGCGGCGACTGCCGACAATGATCTCAAAGCCATCAACCATCGCCTCGATGCCGCGCCCGGCCAACGCCTTGAAGGTATCGGGGGCTTGGGTTTGGATGTTCTTTTGTTTTGCATCCTCGATAAACGCTCTGGCCAGCGGATGTTCGCTGCCGGTTTGCGCGGATGCGACAAGGCGCAGCAGGTCATTTTCTTCAATATCCACGGCTATGATTTCGACCACCTTGGGGCGGCCTTCGGTCAGGGTTCCGGTTTTATCCAGCACCACGGTATCGACCTCGTGTGCCAGCTCAAGGGCTTCGGCGTCTTTAATCAAGATGCCATGTGACGCGGCCGATCCGGTGCCGACCATGATCGCGGTCGGTGTTGCCAAACCCAGCGCGCATGGGCACGCAATAACCAACACGGTCACCGCATTAATCAGGCCGACTTCCCATCCCCCACCCATCAACCACCAGGTGGCCCACGTTGCCAGCGCAATCACCACCACCACAGGTACAAACACGGCTGCAATCTGGTCCACCAGTTTTTGCACCGGGGCTTTTGATGCCTGCGCGCCCTGGATCATGCGAATGATGCCGCTCAAGGTGCTTTCACCACCCACCGTGGTGGCCTCAAGATGAATAAGCCCTTCGCCGTTGATGGAACCGCCCACAACCCGGTCGCCAACAGATTTTAAAACCGGAAGGCTTTCACCGGTCAGCAGGCTTTCATCGACACTGGTTTCACCTTTGGCGATGTCGCCATCAACCGCAATGCGTTCGCCGGGACGCACCACCACCACGTTGCCACGCACGACCGAGGCGGCGGGCACTTCGACTTCGACACCGTCGTCCGCCAATACGTTGGCGGTTTCGGGGCGCAGCTTCATCAACGCACGAATGGCCCCGGTGGTGCCGCGCTTGGCCCGGCTTTCAAGGAAACGTCCCAACAAGATCAGCGTCAGCACGGTGGCCGATGCTTCAAAATATAGATCGCCTTCAAATCCTGCCACCACGCGCCACGTACTTAACGACCATGCCGCCATGGTGCCCAGCACGACGAGCAAATCCATGTTGCCGCTTCCGGCTTTGAGCGCCTTCCATGCGGGTGAATAAAAACGCGCACCAAAGAAAAACTGCACCACACTGGCCAGCGCCAATTGAACCGCGCCCGGAATTTCATAAGTGCTGATGCCCGCCAGCATCCACACCATCTGCGCAATCAATGGCAGCGTCAGAATGGCGGAGCCGACCAGATTAAGGCGGTCGCGACGCAAACGCCGGGCGGCGCGTTCATCTTCTTGTGATCCAAACGCCTGCGCGTTTTCAATGACGGTGGCGCTGTAGCCTGCTTTTTCGACCGCGCGGATCACATCCACCGCGCTTAACGCACCCGCAGGCGCGCTAACGTGTGCGGTTTCATCGGCCAGGTTAACGGTGACTTTGGACACGCCGTCCAGTTTCGCCACAGCCTTTTCAATCCGCGACACAC
>DAOVVL010000310.1 GCA_030637205.1 Thalassospiraceae bacterium
CAAGACACCCCGCAATCCTGCCCCAATTGAGCACGGCCAGCAAGGTAGTCGCCGTTGGGGTGTCGCAAAGAAGTCAGGGTTGTACAGATTTCCATTTTGAAATACGCTTCGGTGCGATGGAGGACTTCTTGGAACAACCAGCCAAACAATTTCACGAACTACGTGTAAACCCGCGCCAGACCGCGTTCGCGTATGAGTTTCAGACCTTCCTGTTCCTTACTTTCTTGCTTGCGCCCATCGTTTCCGTTGTCCTAATTGGCAGCTACGGTTTCCTCATCTGGTTTTTTCAAATTCTGGGATAGGCGCCAGATATCACGCCAGATATCACGCCAGACATCCTAGTTACGATCTGACTTATGATTTTTTTTAATGGCCCAGAGTGGAGTATGTTGAATGCTTGAAGGCAAACAATCCGTCGTTTCACGCGCGCGCCGCGCTTTCATCAAAGGCCATGTTGGCACAGACCATATTGCCAGCGTCCTGGTTCAGGCGTGGCCGGAAAAGATGCCGGCGGTTAAAGCCGGTTTGATGAAATTGCCTGGTGTTGAAAGTCATCAATCAGACGGCAATGGCAAATTGATCGTAACCATTGAGGCATCAAGCGAAGCAGCCCTTGCCGATACCATGGCCATTATTGAAAGTTCCCCCGGCATCATCAACGCATCGTTGGTCTATCACCACGCTGAAGACCTGAGCGGAGACTTAGGAGATGTCTGATAAAACAAACACAAAAGATACCAAAGGTACCATGGCGCTCAGCCGCCGTGCTTTCATCAAGGCCAATGCCGTTGCCGCCGCCGCCGCGTGCGCCGGTATTCCGTTAAGTTCGGCTGCCGTTGAATTAAGCACTTCAGACAGCGCCTCAAAGCTAAAATGGTCAAAGGCGCCGTGTCGGTTTTGCGGCACTGGCTGTTCCGTAATGGTTGCTACCAAGCAGGGCCGCGTTGTCGCCACCCATGGCGATAACAAATCCGAAGTCAACCGCGGGCTGAATTGCGTGAAGGGATATTTCCTTTCCAAGATCATGTACGGCGAGGACCGCCTGACCGAGCCAATGCTGCGGATGACTGACGGAAAGTATGACAAGAACGGCCATTTCGAACCCATTTCGTGGGATGCGGCTTTTGATATCATGGCTGAAAAGTTCAAGAAGGCCATTCGCGATAACGGCCCCACTTCGGTTGGCATGTTTGGTTCCGGCCAGTGGACGGTTTGGGAAGGCTACGCCGCATCAAAGCTGATGAAAGGCGGGTTTCGCTCTAACAACCTTGAACCCAACGCGCGCCACTGCATGGCATCGGCCGTTGCCGGGTTTATGCGAACCTTCGGCATTGATGAACCGATGGGTTGTTATGATGATATTGAAGCCGCAGACGCGTTTGTGTTGTGGGGTTCCAACATGGCGGAAATGCACCCCATTTTATGGAGCCGCGTTGCTGATCGCCGCCTGAGCTCGTCCAAGGTCACGGTTGCGGTGCTTTCAACTTATGAACATCGCTGTTTCGAGCTGGCCGATAACCCCATGGTGTTTACGCCCCAGTCCGATCTTGCCATCCTTAACTTTATCGCCAAGCACATTATCGACAGCGGCGCCGTGAATAAGGATTTTGTTAAAAACCATGTCGGCTTTCGTCGCGGCAATGATGATATCGGTTATGGCCTGCGCCCCGAACATCCGCTGGAAAAGCTAGCCAAAAACGCCAACAAAGCCGGGGGTTCCAGCCCCATGACGTTCGAGGAATACGCAGCGTTCGTCGCCGATTACGATGTCGACACGGTTTCCAAGCTTTCGGGCGTTTCGACGAAAAAGCTGATTGAACTGGCCGAGCTGTATGCCGACCCGTTCAAAAAGGTAACCTCGTTCTGGACCATGGGCTTTAACCAACACACCCGCGGCGTGTGGTGCAATAACCTCATCTATAATATCCACCTGCTGACCGGCAAGATTTCCGAGGCCGGCAACAGCCCGTTTTCGTTGACCGGGCAACCATCTGCCTGCGGCACGGCGCGCGAGGTCGGCACCTTTGCCCACCGCCTGCCCGCCGATCTGGTGGTAGCCAAAAAAGAACACCGCGACACCGCGGAACGCATCTGGAAGCTGCCCGAAGGCACCATTCCCGCCAAGGTCGGCTATCACGCCGCATTGCACAATCGCATGCTCAAAGACGGCAAGCTCAATGCCTATTGGGTGATGTGCAACAACAACGTGCAGGCCGCCGCCAACCTGAACGAGGAAACCCTGCCCGGATACCGCAACCCCGATGCCTTTATCGTTGTTTCCGATCCTTACCCCACCGTGACGGCGCAGGCCGCAGACCTTATCCTGCCCACTTCCATGTGGGTGGAAAAGGAAGGCGCATACGGGAACGCCGAACGACGTACGCAATTTTGGCACCAACTGGTCAAGGCGCCAGGCCAGTCGCGCTCAGACCTTTGGCAATTAGTGGAGTTTTCCCAACGCTTTACCACCGATGAAGTATGGCCGAAGGAATTGCTCGACAAAAACCCCGAGTACAAGGGAAAGACTCTGCACGATGTTCTGTTCCGTAACGGTAACGTGGACAAGTTCCCGTATTCTGAAACCAGCGATGAATACGACAATGACGAAGCAGAAGAATACGGATTCTATATCCAAAAGGGCCTGTTTGAAGAATACGCCGAGTTCGGTCGCGGCCACGGCCATGACCTTGCGCCATTTGATGAATATCACAAGGCGCGCGGGTTGCGCTGGCCTGTGGTCAACGGAAAAGAAACCCGTTGGCGTTTCCGTGAAGGATTTGATCCTTACGTTAAAACCGGCACCGGGGTGCAGTTTTACGGCAAGAAGGATTCAAAGGCGCTGATCTTTGCCCTTCCTTACGAACCGCCCGCCGAAGTCCCCGATGGTGAGTACGATTTGTGGTTATCCACGGGCCGGGTTCTGGAGCACTGGCATTCCGGATCCATGACCCAGCGGGTGCCGGAACTTTACAAATCATTTCCAGATGCGGTGGTGTTCATGCATCCCGATGATGCTTC
>DAOVVL010000049.1 GCA_030637205.1 Thalassospiraceae bacterium
TAAACGCCGGTTACGCCACCGGTGCCAATGGACACGAACTTCTGTCCACTTGCCGCTGGTGCGGCGGTGGGCGCTTTGGCCTCTTTTTTATCTTCGCAAGCACCAAGGACTGCAGCAAGTCCAACAACGGCAGCGGCTGCCGTAAGTTTTGTTCTCAACGTACTCATCATATATCCTCCCTGTTTTCACTTCCCAGATTAAATGTTGTCGTTAATGACCAGACCGTGTCTTTGAAATTTGGAACGAGCACTCGCACGTCCGCTCAGGACGCAACCCTTCCTTTGGGAACGGTCGACACGCCGTTAACCGTTTCCCGATTGTTGATTTGATAATCCCCTTTTCCGGCTAATAGTTTACGGGCCTCCGCCGGATTGGCAAGAGGGCGGTTCAGCTTCTTTAGCGTTTCAACCACTTGGTAAACCAGCGCCGCATTGTCATCGGCAAGTAGTCCATCTTGCGTATGAAGATTGTTTTCAAAGCCAACTCTGGTATGACCGCCCTGCGCGATCGCGCGTTCACATAGGTCTGCTTCAAGCGGACCGAAGCCGCATACCGCCCAGCTAAGGTTATGATCATTGGTGTGATCATTCAGTGCATCGACATAATCTTGCAGATCATCGGGGTTGCTGTCCGGCCCAGCGTAACGCCCCAGAACAAACAGCACGCTCACACCTTGGTCCGGAATGGCCCCAGTTTTTTGAAGACGATTGAACGCGCGCACTTCATTGGGGCTGTACAGAATGTATTGCGCCAGAATTTCTTCATTGGCCAGCCACTGGAAAAATTCGCCGGCTTTCGCTTCGCTGGCCGGGTCGGGCACCAGTTCGCGCACCGCAACCGAAACGGCTTCGGGATGCAATTCGCGCACCACTTGCATTTGTTGATCGGGCTGATAAATGCCCGCGGCTTCGGTGGTGATTTGTATAATCATGTCGTTGCCGACTGCGTCACGCACCGCTTTTGTGGCTTCAGCGTAAGCCCCGGCATCGAGAAGGTGGCGCTGGTTGTTGTCGCGCACATGCAGGTGTAACAACCCGGCACCGGCTTCAAAACACTTTGCGGCGTCCGTGGCAATTTCATCAGGTGTTATCGGCAATGCCGGATGATCTTCCTTCGTGCGGCGCGCGCCGTTGGGTGCCACCATCACCAAACACGGGTTTTGGTTGTTGACCATGATCATGGCGACGTGCCCCCCAATTCATCATTGAGCGCATCGTTCAGGGTATCGACCAGCTTGTCGCTAATTTCCTCAATGTGCTTTTCTTCAACGATATAGGGCGGGGCCAATAAAATATGATCGCCGTTTTTGCCATCCGAAGTGCCACCCATGGGATAACAGATCAAGCCGTGGTGCATACCGGCCTTGCGGATGCGCGCGGCTAATTTCAAAGCGGGATCGAACGTTTGTTTGCTTTCGCGGTCTTTGACCAGCTCCAACCCTAAAAACAGGCCGCGCCCGCGTATATCGCCGACGTTGGGATGTTGGCCGAGTTTTTCCTGCAACAAGTCTTTCAACTTTTCGCCTTGGGTGCGGACATTTTCCAACAAGTTGCGATCACGGATGGCGCGTTGCACGGCAAGCCCGGCGGTGCAGGCCAGCGCATGACCGATATAGGTGTGGCCGTGTTCAAAAAAGCCGCTGCCTTGTTTAATGGTGGAATAAATTTTTTCCGATACCAGCAATGCGCCTAACGGTTGGTAACCTGCCGCCAGTCCCTTGGCGAAGGCAACCAGGTCGGGGACGATGCCTTCCTGCTCGAACGCGTAAGTCGTTCCGGTGCGCCCCATGCCGCACATGACTTCGTCCAGGATCAGGATAATTCCGTGACGGTCGCAAATTTCGCGTACCCGCTTGAAATAACCGGGTGTTGGTGCAACCGCGCCGAGGCTCGCGCCGACAACGGTTTCGGCAACAAATGCCATCACCGTATCTGGCCCCAGTTTTTGAACCGCGGTTTCCAGTTCATCTGCCATGCGCAGGCCATAGGCTTCGGCGGTTTCATCCGGGTTTTGTCCGCGGTAGGCATAACACGGTGATATGTGGGTGACGTCGATCAACAGGCTTTCATATTTTTCGCGGCGCATTTGGTTGCCACCCGTTGCCAAAACCCCCAGCGTATTGCCGTGATAACTTTGCTTGCGCGAAATGATGTGGCGGCGTCCCATTTCACCCTTTTCGACAAAATATTGTCGCGCCAGCTTGATCGCGGACTCCATGGCTTCGGAGCCGCCCGAAAGCGGATACACATGGCTGAGCTCATCGGGCGCCAGTTCGACCAGTAAGTCTGAAAGATCTTCCAGCGCATCGTTGGTGAAAAATGATGTGTGGGCAAAGGCCAGTTTGTTTAATTGTTCTGACATGGCGCGGCGCACGTCATCGTCGCTGTGGCCCAGGCACGAAACCGCTGCACCGCCGGATGCATCGATGTAACGCTTGCCGGTATCGTCAATCAAATAGACCCCGTCGCCGCGCACGGCCTTGGGATATGTAATGTTGGTATGACGATGGAACACGTGGGTCATCTAGTTTGCCCCCGTGGCGCCGAGCAGCGAGTTATTCCAATACGCATCGAAATTTTCTAGCTGTTGTTCGGTTTCATGGATTGAATTCAATGCCTGTTCACCCGATTGCACGACAATTTCGGCAACCAGCATCTGCAAGATCGACATGGCCGGGGCCAGCGAATGAAAAAAGCCGGGATTTTTAGGCCGCACGGTCAGGGCAATTGCAGCATTTTCGGAAATTGGCGAGAATTCATCATCGCTAAGCGCGATAACCTTGGCACCGCGTTGGCGGGCGAATTGGGCAGCCATGACCGTTTCGCGTGAATAGGGCTTGAACCCGATCGCCAACAGGGTATCGGCTGGTCCCATATGGCGAAGGCTGTCGGCAACCGTGCCGCCGCCGCTGCCGACCAATAAAACATTGTCGCCAACAATGCCGTACAGGTACGAAAACAGGTAAGCCAGTGAAAAACAGCTTCTGAAACCCAGCACGTAAATATGGTTGGTTTCGCGTAGCTGCGCGGCGCATTCAACCAGTTGGTCGTCGCCGCCCGAATTGAGAAAATCGTTTAATCCATCAAGGTCGGCATTTTGCAATTCGCGGATCAGCGGCAGGACGGTTTGTTCATGGGTGCGTGCCTGCATATCGCGGGCCTGGGCCGAAAACGATTTATCGCGATAGCGGATCCATTCCTGAAACGGCTGGCGCAAGTCATCATAACTGGTAAACCCCAAGGCCTGGGCAAGCCGGACCATGGTCGGTGGTTTTACACCGGCCTCGATGGCCAGAGCGCGCATGGAATTTAACGCCACATCTTCAGGATTGGCGACCATGTGCCTTGCGGCAATACGTAACTGTGGGCTCAGCAGATCGCTTTTGCTTTTCAAGCGATCCATCACGTCGTTTAAATCCACGCGTCCTCCCCAGAACTTTCCTTTTGTTGTCAGGCAAAATGCTAGCGCCACAAGTGGGTCGGATGCAACGTTTGTTTCGTAATCTATTAGGGTGAACCAAAATTGAAACGAATGTTTCACCATTAATCACACAATATCGTATTTATGTATTATTATCAGTAGGTTATGCATAATCCGAAGCGATTAGGTGAACCTGCCGGACGATCTATTTAAAGAGGTGACCAGCCATTTATAATGGGAATTAACAATTGGGTTGCTGCTCCGTTCAGGCAGTATTTTAGTCCTTGAGGAGCTTCAAGCCGTGAGCCGTATTCTGGTCATTGATGATGACAAACATGTCTGCCTTTCCATCCGCGCCGTCCTTGAAGGTCAGGGCCATGAGGTCGAGGCTGTGAACGGGGTCGATGCCGGGGTCGCGCTTCAACAACAAGGTGCGTTCGATGCCGCGATCATTGACCTTGTTCTTCCCGATAAAGACGGCCTCGAAGCCATTCGCGAGTTTCGCAAATCATTTCCCGAAACCCGCATCATCGCTATTTCCGGCGGTGGCACGATCGTGAAGAAAAACTATCTTCCGGCCGCCAAGGCAATGGGCGCCGATCAAACGCTGGAAAAGCCGTTTGAGGGCGAACAGCTGGTCTTGGCCGTTGCCAAAGCGATCAATTCCTGATCGTTTTACATCTTTTGAAATGCACGGATGATTTGCCAGCTATTTACAAGAAGGCCGGGCCTTGACCGCGCCTTGGCCGAACACGTTGTCCTTGCCGGCTTTACCCAGATCGATGGTCACTTTTGTTAACAGCGACCTGAATGCATCCGCCGTTTTAACCTTACCGGATTTTGCCAACACAGCGGCGATAACGGTGATGTAGGGCGTAGCGAACGATGTTCCGCTTTGCGGTTTGCCACCACCACCGGGAAGCACCGTCCAGATTCCAACGCCGGGGGCTGCAAAATCTACATACTTGCCGGTGTTGGCGTGTTTGTAGATCAGCTCTTTGCCTTTTAGGGCGGTCACCGCCACCACTTCTTTATATGCCGCAGGGTAGGCGGGTTTGTCATCGCGCCCCCAATTGCCGACCGACGCCACCAGCAACAGTTTCTGGCGTTTGGCGATGTCGAGTGCCTTGCGCACCACTTTATTATCGCCGCCCGCGACGCTCATGTTCACGGCATGCACCTTTTTTGATGCAATCCAGTCCATCGACTTGATCAGGCCGATGGCGCTGCCGACCTTTTTTCCCTTTTCGTTTATCTCAAACATGTTGGCGGCGTAAAGTTCGGCACCGGGCATCAATCCACCCCAGTCCGCCCGCCCCACCAACATGCCCGCGACCGATGTCCCATGATCGGGCGGGGCCGGTTGGCGGCCCGGTTTGTAAAAAGCCTTGTAAGTAATTTTTTGTCCCTTGAATGCGGGGTGGGTTAGATCGATACCGCTGTCGATCATGCCCAGTTTCAACCCCTTGCCGCAGTCAGGCGCCAGCTTGTCCCATCCGGCGATGATGCGCGCATTGGCGTCTGAGCGTGAAAGTCCGGCACTGGGATCGAAACGGATATTGGCATCCACGGTGATGCCGGGAAACGCAACGTTAAGCGTGCGAATGGCGTCTTTCACCTTCATCGATTTTGGCGTGGCCAGACGCACGATCACGATCCCCAAATTATCAAGGTATACCGTTTCAACAATTTTGAAACCGCGCGCGCGCACCTTGTCGGCAAACCCCTTGGGCGGATCGACCACCACCACTTCACCTTCCTCAAATTCGGTGTCGGGATCAAAGGTGCTGGGGCCGGAGCCAAAGCCGGACGAAGATGTATTCGGTGTTGAACCTTTATTGATGGCCGGGTCATCGCTTTGTGTGCGATCAACGCCGATGACGTTGCCTTGTTCGTCGTACTGCAGAACCTTGTATTCGGCGGCCAGGCCCACGGCGGGAAGCGAAACCGCCACGCACAAAACGCCCACCGCTACGCATAAGCCCATAGCAAGGTTAAGTGCATCCATTACAATTGTATGAACCGTTCGCATCTGGAACTTCCCCATAAGCCAACAGATTGAAGCATTTTGCAAAAAATTCCAGACAAAAAGCCTGTCACTGGCTTTGAGCCTAGCTTCTGGGGCCGTGGCCCAGTCCGCCGAGTGATCGCCGGTCAATGGCGACCGCCTTCATCATGGCATAGAGCGCAGTGCCGACTTTCAGGTTCATCTGTTCCAGCGAACGCCGGGTAATGCGCGCAATAAGAATTTCCGGGGTCTCGGTTGTCAAAGCGTGTGGTGCAGTCGGGGTGATTTCAAGGGCCAGTTCGCAATGCGGTCCATCGTGCGCCGCGATCTCGCGCACGGTTGCGGGCAACATATTCAAAATAGAAGTATCGATGGGTGCGCTTAAGGCCAACGCAACATCGCGCGCGCGAATACGTATTCGCAATGGCGCGTTTGCCTGCAAGTCAATTTGCGGCACCCACAACGTATGGCCCGATACGCTCAAGGTGCTCAATCCGTTTGCTGCATTGGTTTCTAGGACGGTTGCGTTCAATACCGCGCCGGCTTCGTGGCGTCCGGTATAGGGGCTTAAATCAATGCGGTTCATAACATCGCTAAGTGATCCTTGGGCGATGGCTTTGCCATCTGAAATCAACGCAATGGTATCTGACAGCCGCACCACTTCTTCCACCGAATGTGAAACATAAATCACGGCTATGCCGAATTGATCGCTCAGGCGCTCAATGAAGGGCATGATCTCGCTTTTGCGCTGCAAATCCAGCGATGCCAATGGCTCATCCATCAACAGAAGTTTGGGATATGAAAGCAATGCGCGGCCAATGGCGACCCGTTGACGCTCACCACCGGATAAATTGTACGGGCGGCGCGCCAATAAATCGTTTAAGCCCAGTAATTCACAAATGTCAGAAAAATTGTGATCGGAATTTGTTTCCACGTTGCGCGGGGTGCCATATTCGAGGTTCTTGCGCACCGTCATGTGCGGGAACAGGCGGGCGTCCTGAAACACATATCCGATGCGCCGCTTGTGGGTGGGGATGTTGATGTTGAGTTTTGAGCTAAACAACGTTTCGCCCAGAACCTTGATCTGGCCGGCGTCCGGGGTGCTCAGCCCTGCAACCATGTTGATGATCGAACTTTTTCCAGCGCCGGAGCGGCCAAACAGCGAAGTCACACCGCGCTTCGCAGTAATGTTTACATCCACGTTCAACCCGCCGATTTGTTTTTGAACATCGATCTCAAGCACGGCTTCGTCTGAAAAAGTTTTATTCATCGGGTGTGCCCCCGATTTTCCTGCGCACCAAACGCGCCATGACTTCCGATGCCATCAAGGCTGCCAGCGCAACCCCAACCGCCAACAGCGCCAGACGTTCCGCCTGTGCTTCGCCGCCCGGTGACTGGATCAGGGTATAAAGTGCTAGTGGTAAAGTCTGCGTTTCGCCGGGGATGTTGGAAACAAATGTGATGGTCGCACCAAATTCGCCCAGCGCGCGGGCAAAGGCCAGTATCAGCCCGGTAACAATGCCCGGCAGGATCAACGGCAGGGTAATGGTGGAAAATATTTTTATCTTTGATGCGCCCAGCGTACCGGCGGCCTGTTCCAGGCCCATGTCCACCGTTTCGAGGCTAAGGCGAATGGCGCGCACCATTAACGGAAATGCCATGACCGCCGCCGCAACAGCCGCGCCGCGCCAGCTAAAAGCAAAACTGATGCCAAACACATCAAAAAGCCACGCGCCAATGATGCCGTGTTTGGAAAAGCTGACCAGCAGCACATAGCCCACCACCACCGGCGGCACCACCAGCGGCAGGTGAAGGGCTGCGTTAAATAACCCATGCCCCCAAAATCGCGTGCGCGCCAAAATCCACGCCGCACCGATGGCCAGCGGCAGGCTGGCAAAGCTGGCCCACAGCGCAACCTTGAGGCTGAGGCTTAATGCTTCCAGTTCCATCGGGCTTAAGGCAAAGTTCAAGGTTGTTGATCCTTTTCAGTGCGGGGCGTGAAGCCAGCTTGTTTGAACGCGGCCCGGCCTTCGTTTGATGTCAGCAACTGCATAAAGACTTTGGCGCGCAAAGCTCGCCCGATCAAGACAGCCGCAGGATAAACAATGGCGCTATGGCTGGCACTTGGAAAGGTCGCAATTTTGCGAACCCGGTCATCCAGCATTTCGTCGGATGCATAAACAATGCCCAACGGCGCGGTTTGTTGCACCACCAGGTGAAGGGCGCGGGTATCGTCGAGCGTTCTGGCCAAACGCGGCTCCAGCTGTTTCCACAGGCCCAGTGTTTGCAAAGCCTGCTTTGCATAAATGCCGGCCGGAACGTGGGCGGGGTCAGCCATGGCAATGCGGCCCGCTTTCAAGTGGCGATCAATTGCCTGCTTGATGCTGAGCGATTGCGAATTTTGTGCAGGCATTGAAGGTGCGATGATGATCAAACTATTTTCCGCAATGTTGGTTCGGCTGGTTGGCTCAATCAGGTTCAGGTTTTCAACATAATCCATCCATGCCGGGTTGGCCGAAATATAAACATCTGCGGGTGCGCCGTTTTCAATTTGCCGGGCCAGCGTTGAACTGGCGCCGTGAACCACCACCAACTGATCGCCGCCCAGTTCATAAAGCTTTTGGATATTTTGCATGGCGCCATAGGTGCTGGCGGCGGCAAACACCATCAGCGGCCTTTCAGCTGCTTCCTGCGCCTGAACCGGCAGCACGACGCCGATCATCAAAGCGGCGGCAATTATCAAGGTGCGGTGCATTTGGTGCACGTCCTCATCCTAATTGATGGTGTAGAGACCAAAACCAAGCGATATATTTGGTTAAATATAACGCCGGATGTCAAGAAACCCAAGGGCTGGCAGATGGTTTCAGTGTCTTTGCGCCATGATCCAAAAAATATGCGGGTTGGGGATAGCGTCATTTTGTAGTTATTATGCGATCACCATGGGGCAAAAAAAATCACCAGCTGAAACCAAGCAGCCTGAACGCCGTTCATCTGAGCGTGCGTTTGAGCCCGAGTTGTGTGTTGCCTTGAACGGAAAGACATACCGAACCGTGAATTGGAACATGGGTGGTTTTCTTATTGATGGTTATAAAGGGAGGTTAACCCCGGGTGCGCTGGTAACCGTATCCGCCATTGGCGAAAGCCCAAAGAAAATGACAGATGTTTCCGTCAGCGCGCGGGTCGTTCGGTCGGACCATGATGCGGGGCTGCTGGTTGTTAATTTTCTGGATATTGACCAACCTGCATACAATCTTCTGAAGGTCATCACGGAACGTCGTGCCGGTTCAGGTAAGACGGATTAAATAACTTCACGACAGAAATTTGTTAAACGTGTCCAGCACCGGTTGGGCGCTTAAATCGCGCGTGATGAAAACCAGTTTAGATCGATGCGGTCCATCCGGCCATGCAGAAAGTTGCGCCGGGGGGTGAAACACATGCTGAACCCCGTGAACCGCAATGGGCAGGTCCTGGCCTTCAACATCCAACACACCTTTGATGCGCAGGATGCGATCGCCTTGTGTGGTCAGCAACATATCCAGCCATTCGGTAAAGGCTTCCCACTTGATTGGCGTGGCGCGCTCAATAGCAAAGGTGCGAATGGCTTTATCGTGTGCATGGCTGTGGGCATGGTCATGTTGGTGGTCGTAAACGGGTTCACTGTCGGTGGCATCAATATCCAGCCAGCGTTCGATTTGCGGTTTTAAATCGCCATCAAACAATCCAGCTTCAAACAAATCGGTTGGCGTGGGTGTATCGCCTGTGGCGCGGATCAGGTGCGCACCGGGATTGATCGCGCCGATGCGCGCCTCGAGGCTGGAAACTTTTGCACCATCCACCAAATCGGTTTTGGTAATCACGATGCGCTCGGCAATGGCGATTTGTTTCACGCTTTCCTCAAATTCGTCCAGTGTCGCATCGCCCAAAAGTGCATCGACGGTGGTGATGATGCCGTCCAAGCGGTAGCGCGCGCAAGCGATAGGATCGGTAATCAAGGTATGCACCACCGGCGCCGGATCGGCGAGGCCGGTGGTTTCAATGATTAAGCGGCGAAACGGCGGGATGGTTTTATCGGCGCGGCGTACCAGAAGATCGCGCATGGCTTTTGATAAGTCACCGCGCACCGAACAGCACACACAACCGCCTTGCAACAGCACCA
>DAOVVL010000277.1 GCA_030637205.1 Thalassospiraceae bacterium
CAAAATAGCCTGAATGGCCAGTTCTTCATCGGCAAATGCCGTCCATTCGTAATCAAGGCCGTTGGCTTTCGCCCGGTCCAGAGCCACAAAAAATGCGGCCAATTCGTCTGACGGGGTTTCAGCAAGCGCGATGCGAATCTTTGCAGCCTGCGAATTGCTCGTCATGAGCATGGTCGTAAAGAGTACGGACGCGACTATTAGCGTTAGTTTTTTTAGCACAGCTTTCATAATTTCCTCCCTAGTGAACCTTAAGCGTGTGAATAAGTAGCTTTTTCAGAAACATTCTTATTTTGAGGGGTCCCTACAACGCACGCAGGAACAAATGGCAGATAAAATTACATAGAAAAAGGGCCGCCCTCTGAATTGTTATAATTCTGAATAGACAATTCATTGTCAACCATTATAGTAATGGTGTCAACGCGCGCTATTGCAAATAGCTAGGCTGTTGAATTATAAGTAAATTATTGACGAATGCCATTTAACCAATTATCATATTGGTGAAACATGAATCAGGAGGGCAATTTGGAATTAAACAAACACAATCGCGCTGTCCCCCTTTTGAAAAACTACATCAACGACAAGGAACTGGCCCCGCAAAGCAAGCTTCCGCCGGAACGCCAGCTTTGTGAAGAACTGGGCATCAGCCGGGGCGAGTTGCGCAAGGCGCTGAGCCTGCTGGAGGCCGAAGGCAAAATCTGGCGTCATGTGGGTCGTGGCACCTTTGCCGGTTCCCGCCCGCTTGACCGCATGGACGAGATTGCGGCGCTCAGCACCCAGACCAATCCGGTCGAGATCATGCAAGCCCGTCTGTTGCTGGAACCGGGGCTGGCACGCCTGGCCGCCATACAAGCCCGGCCCGTCGATATCGAACATATGGTGTATTGTTCAAAAAAGAAGGACGCATCCAACGATTGGCATACGTATGAACGTTGGGATGGCGGCTTTCACCAGGCCGTAGCCGAAGGCGCCCACAACACCCTTCTGCTGACCCTGTTTAACGCCCTGAACACGGTGCGCGAAGCCACCGAATGGGGGCGCTTGCGCAAAGCACGCCTGACCGATATGCACCGCCAGCGTTCCAGCAGCCAGCACAGCGCCATCATTGATGCCATCGTCGCGCGCGATCAGAACCAGGCTGAAGCTGCCATGCGCGATCATCTTAGATCGGTCCACAAGGCGCTGCTGGGATCAGAATATGAAACAGACGGCATTGTCGCCATTGATGATGATGTCGGCGAAACCGGCTGAGGCTTAAAGCCGTAACACGAATAAAATGGATTAACGCTATGTCTGACACGACCATCGAGGGGCTGTTTGCTTCTGCCAACACTGAGGCCAGTGCCATTGAAGCGCCCGGCCAGCCCCCCATGAGCTACGGCGCGCTCAGTAAACTGGTGAGCGTTACCACCCGGCAATTAAATGCCTTTGGCATCGGGCGCAACGATCCGGTTGCCATCGTTCTGCCCAATGGCCCGGAAATGGCCACCGCGTTTGTTGCTATTGCATCGGCGGCCACATCGGCGCCGTTAAACCCGGCCTATCAGGCAGACGAATTTGATTTTTACCTGACCGACCTGAAGGCCCGCGCGTTGGTGGTTCAGAAAGGCGTGGATACCCCTGCGCGTGAAATTGTCAAAAAGCATGGCATCATGTTGATCGAACTGGTTCCCGATGAAACGTCCCCCGCCGGGTCCTTTACGCTTCAACTGGGTGACGGCGTAACGGCAACCGAAATGACTGCCGAGAGCGGCTCTGCCGGGGTTGATGATGTGGCACTGGTTCTGCACACGTCCGGCACAACTTCCAGACCCAAGATCGTGCCGCTCAGCCACCGCAATGTTTGTGCCTCGGCGATCAGTGTCAGCAAAACGTTGGAACTAGATAGCAATGACCGTTGCCTGAACATCATGCCGCTGTTTCACATTCACGGGCTGATCGCAGCGGTGCTGTCATCGCTGAGCGCCGGGGCGTGTGTTAGCTGCACACCCGGTTTCAACGCGCTCAAATTCTTTTCCTGGATGGATGAGGTCAAACCCAGCTGGTACACAGCCGTGCCAACCATGCACCAGACCATTTTGGCCCGCGCGCCGCGCAACGCTGAAAGCCTCAAGCGCGCCAACTTGCGCTTTGTGCGTTCATCATCCGCTGCGCTTCCCCCACAGGTTCTTGAAAGCCTTGAAGAAACCTTTGGCTGTCGGGTCGTTGAGGCCTATGGCATGACCGAAGCCGCGCACCAGATGGCGTGCAACCCCTTGCCCCCACAAGCCCGCAAGCCCGGCACGGTGGGCATTGCGGCGGGCCCCGAAGTTTCGATAATGAACGACGCGGGTGATCTGCTTTCGGTTGGCGAGGTTGGCGAGATTGTGATCCGCGGCGACAACGTCACGGCGGGCTACCAGAACAACGACGAAGCCAACGCCACCGCGTTCACCAACGGCTGGTTTAGAACCGGCGATCAGGGAACCCTGGATGATGAAGGATATTTGACCATCACCGGGCGCCTGAAAGAAATCATCAATCGCGGCGGTGAAAAGATATCGCCGCGCGAAGTCGATGAAGTGCTGCTCGATCATCCCGATATTGCCCAGGTGGTGACGTTTGCCGTGCCCCACGACAAGTTGGGTGAAGATGTTGCCGCCGCCGTGGTGCTTATTGATAACAGCGAAACCAGCGAGCGCGCCATTCGCGACTTCGCCGGCACACGGCTGGCTGATTTCAAGGTGCCGCGCAAAGTTATTATTCTCGATGAAATCCCCAAGGGTGCGACGGGTAAGATGCAGCGCATTGGTCTGGCCAAAAAACTGGGGCTTGTTAAATGAAAATTTGTGTTTTCGGTGCGGGTGCAATCGGCGGCTATATGGCCGTTGAGTTACACCGCGCAGGACATGACGTTTCCATCGTCGCGCGCGGACCGCATCTTGACGCCATTCGCAAAAATGGGTTGCGCTTGCGCATCGGTGATGAAGAAAGAACAGCAGAAATACCCGCCAGTGACGACCCGGCTGATCTGGGTGTTCAGGATTATGTTATCGTTACCTTAAAAGCCCACTCGGTTCCGCCGGTGGCCGACAAACTCGCACCGTTAATCGGCGACGACACCGCCATCGTTACCGGCATGAACGGCGTTCCGTATTGGTATTTCTATGGTCTTGAGAGCCAATGGCGCGATCACCGCATTGAAAGTGTCGATCCAAACGGGGTGCTTTGGAATACCCTGACGCCCGAGCGCGCCATCGGTTGTGTGGTGTATCCGGCCTGTGAAGTGGTGGAACCCGGCATCATCCAACACATCGAAGGCAACCGCTTTACGTTAGGTGAGCCCGATGGATCGAAGTCTGAGCGCATCCAGCTTTTAAGCAAAGCCCTGATCGAGGCCGGTTTCAAGGCGCCGGTCAGAACCAACATCCGCGATGAGATCTGGATCAAGCTGTGGGGCAATTTATCGTTTAACCCG
>DAOVVL010000058.1 GCA_030637205.1 Thalassospiraceae bacterium
AAACGCGCGCACCATTTCCGATATCCCACACTCGCTGGATGGTGTGCCGGACGTTCTTGCAGTGCGCGGTGAAGTCTATATGACCAAGCCCGATTTTCAGGCATTAAACGAACGACAAGAAGCCCAAGGCGAAAAGGTGTTCGCCAACCCCAGAAATGCCGCCGCCGGATCGTTGCGCCAGTTGGATGTCGCGATTACCGAGGGTCGCCGCCTAAGCTTTTTTGCTTATGCGTGGGGTGAGATTTCCCAAGTGGGCTGGCAAAGCCACGGCGAATTTATTGAACGACTGAAGGGCTGGGGATTTCAGGTTAATAAACTGACTAAAGTATGCGCCGATCTGGATGCGCTACTGGCCCAGTACGATCAAATCCTGAACGCGCGAGCGGGTCTTGATTACGACATTGATGGCGTGGTCTATAAGGTCAACCGGCTGGACTGGCAGGAACGCCTGGGTTTTGTTGCCCGCTCACCGCGCTGGGCCATCGCCCACAAGTTCCCCGCCGTTCAGGCTGAAACCATTATCAATGACATTGTCGTACAGGTCGGGCGCACCGGGGTGCTGACGCCGGTGGCCGAACTGGAACCGATCACGGTGGGCGGTGTGGTGGTCAGCCGTGCAACGCTACACAATGCCGATTATATCGCTGATCTGGACGTTCGCATCGGTGACCGGGTCAAGGTTCAGCGCGCCGGTGATGTGATCCCGCAAGTGGTGGAAGTGGTCGATGACGGAAAACACAAATCGCGCAAGAAATTCAAGTTTCCACAAAAATGTCCCACCTGTGATGCCCACGCGGTGCGCGAAGTGGGCGAGGCCGCCACGCGGTGCAGCGGGGGCTTAACGTGCCCAGATCAGGCAGGGGAACGGCTGAAACATTTCGTGTCACGCGATGCGTTTGATATAGACGGCTTTGGCGCCAAGCACATCGTCGCGTTTTATGCCGATGATTTGATTAAGTCGCCGGCTGATATTTTTGCCATCAAAGCATCTGATCTTCAAGGCCGCGAAGGATGGAAGGATAAATCCATCACCAATTTGCTGGCCGCCATTGAGCTTCGGCGCAATATCGAACTGCCACGCTTTATCTATGCGCTGGGCATTCGTCAGGTCGGTCAAGCCACGGCGCGGTTGCTAGCAAAGCAGTACACAAGTTTTGAAGCTTTAAGAGACGCCATGGGCGAGGCCAAAATCGTCGGTTCCGATGCCATGGCCGATCTGCTGTCCATTGACGGCATCGGCCAGTCCATGGCCAACGATATCATCGAATTTTTCAACGAACCGCATAACCAGCGCGTGCTGGATGACCTGCTGGTCGCCGTCAGCGTGGCCGATTTCGATGCCCCTGATGTTAGCTCACCCGTGGCGGGCAAGACCGTGGTCTTTACCGGCACGCTGGAAACCATGACCCGGCCAGAAGCCAAGGCCCAGGCCGAAACGCTGGGAGCAAAAGTTTCTGGATCGGTATCTAAAAAAACGGATATCGTAGTGGCAGGGCCGGGTTCGGGGTCCAAGGAAAAGAAAGCCATCGAGCTGGGTGTCGAGGTCTTGAGCGAAGCTGCGTGGAAGCGTCTGATCGGGGCTAAAATCGGGGGAAGCGATGATTAAGTTGCGGGGGTTATTAATAGTCGGTGTGCTGGCCAGTGTGTTGGCGAGTGCGTTAAGCGCCTGTGCGACACCTGAGCGCCAGTCAGTGGTGCAAGATAGCGATCAGGCCCCGCCGCCCGACGCCGTGCCGGTGGCAACGGTCGTGCGTATCCAACAATCATCCTATGGCGATTGCATTGACGAGGCGGTGCTGATTAATGCCCGCACCGGAACCGTGCCCGGTGCCATCAATTATTTCCCGATGCGCCTGATCCCGCCCAATTCAGGCATGACCCACGACCGGGTGGTGGAACGCTTGAACGTTTATGTGAACAATGACGGCAATATTATCGCCGCCAATTGCGGCTAGTTCCTTAAAAACGCAAATAGCCCCCGACAAGTTTCCTCAATCGGGGGCCAGATAGCAGTAAAACCTTAAAGACGTTTAAGCCGCGCGCGAGTTACCGCCGCCGCGTTGGCCGCTTTTGTGGCCGCCCTTGTTTGCAGGGCGCTTGCCTTTGTAGCCGCCTTTCTGGCCGCGGGCTTTGAAGCCCTTACCAGCCTTCGGTGCGCCATTTGGCTTATTGCCACGGCCATTGCGGGGCTTGTTGCCGCCGCGTTTGGGGCCTTTGGCTTTTGCCGGGTCGGAATTTGCAATTTCAGGTGCGTGGAAGGGGTGATCTTCGTGTACCTCAACCGAATTACGGGTGGTTTTTTCGATATCAAAAAGATAGCCCCGTTCTTCATGGTCGCAGAACGAAATGGCCTGACCTTCGGCCCCGGCACGCGCCGTGCGGCCGATACGGTGCACATACGTTTCAGGATCGTTGGGCAAATCAAAGTTGATCACATGGGTTACACCATCCACATCAATGCCGCGCGCGGCAATATCGGTGGCAACAAGAATGCGCAACTGGCCGTTCTTGAAACCGTTCAACGCCCGCTGGCGGGCATTTTGGGTCTTGTTGCCGTGGATGACGCCTGTGCGTACACGATCTTGTTCAAGGTGCCTGGCCACGCGGTCGGCGCCGTGTTTGGTGCGGGTAAATACCAGCGCGCGTGAAATGCTGTCGTCCTTTAGCAGCGCCGTTAGCAACTGGCGCTTTTTGGGTTTTTGCACAAACAGGACTTTCTGGCTGACCCGTTCTGCCGTGGTCGATTGCGGTGCCACTTCAACGCGAACCGCGTTATCAAGCAGCCCTTCGGCCAGCTTGGCAACCGCGTTTGGCATGGTGGCGGAAAACATCACGGTCTGGCGGTCACGCCCGATCATGTTTGAGATTTTGCGAACATCGGGAACAAAGCCCATGTCGAGCATGCGATCAGCTTCGTCGAGCACAAATATTTCGACATCGTTCAGGCGCAGCTTTTGACGGTTTAACAGGTCCATCAGGCGGCCCGGCGTCGCAATCACGACATCGGTGCCACGGCCTAAAGCCTGGATCTGTTTGCCAATGGGTGCGCCGCCAAAAATGGTGGTGGCGCTCATTTTCATGAATTTGCCGTAGATGCGAACGCTGTCGGCAATTTGAACTGCCAGCTCGCGGGTTGGTGCCAGTATCAGTGCACGTGGGCGTCCGGGTACGGGGCGGCCATGTGATGACTTGGCAAGGCTCTGCAGCATGGGCAGAACAAACGCGGCGGTTTTACCGGTACCCGTCTGCGCTACACCAAGAAGATCGCGGCCCGCCATCAAATGCGGTATGGATTGGGCCTGGATCGGCGTTGGCGCCGCGTAGCCCTCGGCGGATAAAGCCCGCCGCAGGGGCTCGATCAAGTCGAGCCCGGAAAAATCGGTCATATGTAAGAATCTCTTTTTTCTTGTCGCCTAAGCGGCGAACTTTTGCTCACCGCACGATGCGGTGAGGTGACGAAGCCGGGGAACGCTAACGCCCCCCGGCTCACATCAATTACTGATTAGTCGAGGAGTTCGATGTTCTCAGCAGCTTCTTTGCCGTCACGACCGGCGACCAGCTCGAAGGTGACCTTTTGGCCGTCTTTGAGGGTAGCAACGCCTGCGCGTTCGAGAGCCGAGATGTGAACAAAAGCGTCTTTGCCACCATCTTCAGGTTCGATGAAGCCGTAGCCTTTGGTTGCGTTGAACCATTTTACGGTACCGTTAGCCATAGTATTAATTCCTTTATTTAGAACAATGATATCGCAAACAGACGACATGCCTGTTCGCGGTTAAACGTTCACAATGTCAGGAAGGCAACTAGGCAGATCACGCGTAAAGCTTAGATCAATCAGTGAGAACTCAAGACGACTGTGTAACGTAGCAACGGGGTTCATATAGACCTTTTGTGAGCTAAGTCAAGGAACTATCGCCCTCAACCGCGGTGCTGCCGGGCCCCCGATGCCCACAAAAAAAGCCCCCAAAGGGGGCTTTTACCGGGGTTTTGCGGGCTTTTGCAGCCCGATTAGTGCAGTTTTTCTTCCAGTTCCTTGATCGAGCCGTCGATCAATTCCTTGGATTTGGACCCGGAAAGGTCTGTTTCAAGGATCTGGCGGGTGGCCTGTATGGCCACATCCACGGCGGTGGCCCGGACTTCGCCCAGTGCCTGTGCCTCGGCCTGTTTAATGCGTTCCATGGCCAACTGTTCGGAACGTTTCAGGCTGGCTTCCAGTTGATCGGCCGCCTCAACGGCCAACCGGGCGGCTTCTTCGCGGGCCGCCGTGATGATGTTTTCAGCTTCGGAAATGGCTTCGTGCTGCTTGCGTTCGTATTCAGCCAGCAATTCCTGGGCTTCTTCACGCAGGCGGGCGGCTTCGTCGAGCTCGGCCTTGATCTTGTCTGAACGGTCATCAAGCATGGCGCCCACGGCACCGAAGAGTTTCTTGCCAAAAAACACAAAGAACAGAACAAACGCGCCCGCAACGATAAACGAGGTCGTTGCATAAAACGGCTCAGGAAGGGCCGATGTTTCGGCGGCAAATGCCTGTGATATGATCATGGCTTAATCTCTTTCTAACTTGTCGCTCAGGCGCGGTCTTTAAGGGCGGAACTGACCGCCTTTGAAACCGAGGCTTCATTTGCGTCTTCGCCGGTCAGCTTGGAAATGGCGGAACGCGCCACATCTACGGCAACTTCCTTGATGCTGGACAGGGCTTCGGCCTTGGCCGTCGCAATACCGGCTTCGGCGTCCTTGATCGAGGCTGAAAGCCGTTTGGTGAGTTGGGTCTGGCGTTCGTTTGCCTCGGCTGATGCCTTGTCCTTAACCTCGCGAATGGCGTCAAACGCCTGGCCGCGGGCCTTGGCCAATGAAGCGTCATACGCGTTCGATGCTGCCTCGGCCTGGGTTTTGAGATCCTCGGCCTTGGTCAGGTTATCATCAATGCGGTTCTGGCGTTCTTCCAGCACTTCGCCGATGCGCGGCAGGGCGACCCAGTTCATCATCACATAAAGTGCGATGAACGTGATCACCAGCCAGATCACCTGTGACGAATAGGTGGAAATGTCGAGCTGCGGCAAACCGCCCCCACCACTGGCGGCGGCTTGTGCCGGGGCAGCGATGCCAAGACCCACAACTGAAACGCTAACGGCGAAAATCAAACTGCGCATGTGCGCGGCTCCTGCCTGTTGGTTCAAACGAAATTAAGACGACCCGGACAAAGCCGGGACCAGCTTAAAAAGCGAACAGGATCAGGAATGCGATAACCAGCGCATACAGTGCGACCGCTTCAACCAGGGCGAAGCCCAGGATAGCACGGCCAAAGGCACGGCCTTCGGATGCGGGGTTACGCGCAATGGCGCTGATCAGGGACGAAAAGATGTTGCCGATACCGGCACCAACGCCACCCAGACCGATAACAGCCAGGCCAGCACCAATCATCTTTGCGGCTTCAAGTTCCATAATACCAATTCCTTAAATTCAGTCAGTTAAGTAGACCAGGTTAAAACACATTCAAATCGCTTAGTGCAGGTGAATGGCATCGTTCAGGTACAGACAAGTCAGCACCGTGAACACGTAAGCCTGCAAGAAAGCGACAAGAAACTCAAATCCTACCAGCAGCACATCAACGCCAAGGGGCGCCCAGCCACCGAAAATTCCAAGTGGTATGACGAAACCGGCAAACACCTTCATCATGATGTGACCGGCGGTCATATTTGCAAAAAGACGAACGCTAAGGCTTACCGGGCGCGACAGATACGAAATGATCTCAATGGGGATCATCAGTGGCATCACGGCCATCGGTACGCCGGAAGGAACAAAAAACGAAAAGAACTTAAACCCGTGGCGAATAATGCCAACCGCGGTAACGCCAATGAACACCACCATTGCCAAAACCATGGTCACGATAATATGGCTGGTGATGGTGAAGCTGTAAGGCAGCAGCCCCAGCATGTTGGCAAACAGGATGAACATGAACAGCGTGAACACGAACGGGAAATAACGACGCCCTTCGCTTCCGACGTTGTCGCGCAAAAGGCCGGCAATGAATTCGTAAGAAAGCTCGGCCATGGACTGCCAGCGCCCCGGTACCAGCGCGCGTCCGCGCATGCCAAGGGTCAGGAAAAGCGATACGCTCGCAATCGTCAGCACCATCAAGGCACTGGCGTTGGTGAACGATGCATCGACACCGCCGAGATTAATCTCAATCAGCGGGTAGACGTTAAATTGCTCGATAGGGTTAGCCACGGATCAGGCCTCTTGGATCGTTGAAATGCAACAAAATCTTCCCGGTATTTAAAAGGGGGCGCCGGGCCTTTTCCCCCAAAATTCGCCTCTTTCGTAAACGTCTTGGCCGCGCACGGCAAGCCCTTGTAGGGCAAATAAGCAGGATTTTTTCACTTATATAAGAGGTGTTCTAAACCGCCCCTGTATCACGTTTTGCTCAAGTATCATCTTCATCATCATCCAAAGGTCCGGGGGGTGTTTCTAAGTCGCTGGAATCCTGAGTGGATTTCAGTCCACCCGGATGGCTGGGGCTGCTGCCTTCGATCTTTCCGGCAAGCCGAAACACATTCAAGATGCCGGCCGCAGAACCGAGCAGGAAGAACACAATCATCAGAAACGGCTGGGTATCAAGCCACTGGTCCAAAAACCAGCCGATTCCCGCACCCACAATCAGTGCCGAAACCAGCTCGGCACTGACCCGCAAAGCCTGCCCCAGGCCCTGTTTGGCATCATCATCAGTGGGATCTGGCCCATCGTGAATAGGCGTTTCGCGCCCGCGTGCGTCTTTCAGGCGGCGCTCCAGGCTATGCAGGTCGTTGTTGGGGGGTTGATCGCTCATAGCTCAGTTTAAGCCGTTTCGCGCAATTCCTCAGCACCTTCAAGATCGACGCTGACCAGTTGGCTGACACCGCGTTCGCCCATGGTCACGCCAAACAGGCGTTCCATGCGGGCCATGGTCATGCGGTGATGGGTGATAATCAGGAACCGGGTGTTACCGGCTTGGGCAATTTCTTCCAACAGGGTGCAGAAACGGTCAACGTTGGCATCATCAAGCGGCGCGTCGACCTCATCGAGCACACAGATGGGGGCCGGGTTGGTCATAAAGACGGCAAACAGCAGGGCTGTTGCGGTCAGCGCCTGTTCGCCGCCCGAAAGCAGCGACAAGACCTGCATGCGTTTGCCCGGCGGGCTGGCCATGATTTCCAAACCTGAATCCAGCGGATCATCGGCTTCGATCAGTTTCAGGTGCGCCTGACCGCCGCCAAACAGGCGCTGGAACAGTTCCTGAAAATGGCGATCGACTTCGCGGAAAGAATTCAACAGGCGTTCGCGGCCTTCGCGGTTCAGCTCGTTGATGCCGCGACGCAGCTTTTCAATGGCCGTAATAAGATCGCCGCGTTCGGTTTCCAGATGTTCGATCTGTTCACCCATTTCGCGCGATTCTTCTTCGGCGCGCAGGTTGACCGGCCCCATGGTATCGCGTTCGCGCGTCAGGCGTTCAACCCGGCGTTCGACCTGTTCCAGTTCAGGCAGGTCCGCGCCTTCTTTCAATTCAGCCACTTCGGGCAGTTGTTCAGGTGTGCAGTCTAGGCGTTCGTCGACGCGCTCAACAATGCTGTCCACGGCCTGGCGGTTTTGTTCAACGGTGCCTTCGATGCGCACCCGTTCTTCGCGCGCGCCAGCCATTTCAGCTTCGGCTTCGCGAAGGACTTTGTTCGCCTGATTTAGTTTCTGTTCGGCTTCGGCCAGACGGTCGGCGGCGTCTTTGCGTGTTGCTTCCGCGCCCTCGATGAGGCCCAACAGTTCTTCGCGCTTGGCGCGGATTTCGTCGGGCTTCTTGGCCAGATCTTCAAGTTCCGCCTCAACTTCGCGAATGCGGTCTTCCAGATGCATGATGCGTTCTTCGGCGCCTTCTTTGCGTTCGCGCCATGATGTCAGTTCACGCCCGATATCGGCCAGACGCCGTGTGCGTTCTTCGGCCGCGCGTTGGTTGGAACCATGCACGCCCTGGCATTCCACCTGAACGGTGCGTTTGTTGGCCAGATCATCGCGGCGCTCAGTAACCAGTTCACGAAGGGCGTCGGTGTCGGGCAGCGCGCCAAGGGCGCGTTGGGTATCTGCCATTTGCTCGCGCGCTTCACCCAGATCATGTTCGACCGTTCCAACCGACTGGTTGACGGCTTCAAGCTTTGAGTTTTGTTCGGCAACCCGTGTCTTGATCGCGGTGACGGTGTCGCGCGCGGCGTTCAGTTCGGTTTGGTTAAGTTTGAGCGTGTCGCGGGCTTCGCGCTCAGCGCCCTTGGCTGCGTTGGCGCGATCATTGGCGGCGCCTGCTTGGGCTTCGATGCGCGCCAGATTGCTTTTTGCACCTTCAAGCGAACGGCGCACATCGCGCAACCGGCCCAGTTGTTCAAGGCGTTGGGCGGCGGCGGTTTTGGCACCGGATGTCACGGTAAAGCCATCCCAGCGCCACAGCGCGCCATCGCGGCTGACCAGACGCTGGCCCTGTTTCAGGCTCGATGATAGGCGTTCGCCGTCTTCGTTGCTGTCAACCAGACCGATCTGGCCCAAACGCCGTGACAGGGCATCGGGCGCGCTCACCACATCGGAAAGGGCGCGCACACCACCGGGAAGGCTGGCGGGGTTCTCAAGCGGTCCCAGGGTTGACCAATGCACCGGGGCGGCGTCGTTGGCAGGCGCGTTCAGATCATCGCCCAGTGCCGCGCCCAAGGCCGCTTCAAAGCCGACCTCAACGGTGACCGCATCGACCAATGGTGGCCACATGTCGGTTTCTTCGTGTTCAAGAATTTTGGAAAGTGCTTCTTCTTCTGCTTCGAGCCGCGATAACGTAACGCGCGCTTCGCCCAGCGCATGACGCGCCTGTTCAGTTTCTTCCAAAGATGTGACGGCGGCGCTTTCGGCCCCTTC
>DAOVVL010000034.1 GCA_030637205.1 Thalassospiraceae bacterium
ACGCGAAAGCGCCCCGCTTCGAAATGCAGCACCGAGCCCCCGCCAGCGGCAACGGTGTGAATATGCATCATCGGGGCGCGAAGGCGCACACCGGCAACGAAGGTATCAAACACACGTTCGAACTCGCCATCGAAATGGCTGACATCGGTGGATGTGCCGCCCATATCAAACCCGATGACATGGCTGAAACCTGCTTCATTAGCCGTTCTGGCCATGCCGACCACGCCCCCCGCGGGGCCGGAAAGGATGCTGTCCTTTCCCTGAAACAACCGCGCATTGGTCAGCCCGCCGTTGGATTGCATGAACATCAGCTGCGCGTCGCCCAGCGCGTCTGCTACCCGGTCGACATATCTGCCAAGGATGGGCGACAGGTAGGCATCCACCACGGTGGTATCGCCACGCGAGATCAGTTTCATCAGCGGGCTTGCTTCAAAGCTGGTCGAGATTTGCGTGAACCCGATGCGACGCGCAATGGCGGCGGCGCGCTTTTCATGGTCGGTGTAGCGATAGCCATGCATGAAGGTTATGGCGACAGAGCGAATGCCATCGCGAAAAGCCAACCTGAGGTCGGCGTCCAGCGCCACCTCGTCTAACGGGCGTAACACTTCACCGCTGGCACTAACGCGCTCATGCGCTTCGATCACGGTTTCATAGAGCATTTCCGGCAGGACGATTTCAAGATCAAAAAGCCGCGGTCGATTTTGATAGCCGATGCGCAGCGCATCTTTATACCCATGGGTAATGACCAGAGCGGTGCGTTCGCCCTTTCGTTCCAACAACGCATTGGTGGCTACCGTGGTTCCCATTTTGACGTGTGCGATGGCATCTTGGGTAATGTCGTCACCGGGGGCAACGCCCAACAAATCGCGAATGCCTTGCAAGGCCGCGTCTTCATATTGTTCGGGGTTTTGTGAAAGCAGCTTTCGCGTATGAATGCGCCCGTCCGGCGCGCGGGCGCAAACGTCGGTAAAGGTGCCGCCGCGATCGATCCAGAATTGCCAGCGTGAGCTGGTTTCAGCTGGGCTGTGGTTGGACATCATTTCCCCTGCCAAAGTAGAATGATAATTTATCGATAAATTATCATTATGGCAAGGTCTGTCCGGCTGCTACTTTGAAAAACCTAGCGAAACGGCGGCGAAATCATCAATCCGCCCTGATTCCACAGATTGTTGAGGCCGCGTTCGAGCTTGAACTTGGACCCCTGGCCCAGATTGCGATCAAAAATCTCGCCGTAGTTGCCCACCGCCTTGATCGTCCGGTAGGCCCATTTGTTATCCAGCCCGAGGCCTTTTCCAATCTCTCCGTGAACGCCCAGAATACGCTGAACTTCCGGAAGCTCGCTCGCTTGCATCTCATCTACATTGGCTGCGGTAATTCCCAATTCTTCCGCCTCGATAACGGCAAAAGTAACCCAGCGGACAATTTCTTCCCATTCCAGATCATCCGAACGAACGGCCGGTGACAACGGCTCTTTGGAAATTACTTCGGGAAACACGACAAAATCTTTTGATCCTTCAAGCCGGTCTGCAAGAACCGTCATCAACGATGTGCGGTCATGAATGGCCATATCACAACGCCCGCCAAAAAAAGCTTTCCACATCCCGTCCATCGTCTTGATGATGATGACATTCCAACTGGCGCCACTTTTTTTGATAAATTCAACAAGATTGCCCGCGGCGGTCGACGTACCACTGATGGCGCAAACACGTATATTTTTTATTTTCACCGCTTCGCCAAGCTTGGTCACACCCAGATGTTTGGTCGCAATAAATCCCTGACCGTCATAAAAAACAGGATTGGTGAAATTTATATCCATTTCGGTATCGCGCTTCAGGGTCCAGGTGGAACTCGCGTGCAGCACATCGACATCGCGCGCATTAAGACTTTCCAGCCAATTATCCTGAACCTTGATGGCATCGCCATCGCCCAGAACCGCCGCGGCAAGGCCTTTGCAAAAATCAACATTAAAGCCGAACCATATGCCCTGTTTGTTAAGGGTTGAAAAACCCGGCATCCGGGCGGTCACCCCACACCTGACGTAACCGCGGTCACGGACAATTTCAATGGTCGAAGCGGCCTCGGCCATGGTCGAAAAACCCATCAAAGACAGAAAAAATGAAACGGCAGCGAGTTGGTATCTGAAATGCACTTGAAAGCTCTCCATTGTTTCCCCGGATTCCCCGAATTCCCCGAATTCCCAAGGCACATTGCCTGAGGGTTTTAATGATTAAGAACCATTGCCCCCCGACAGGCAAGCCCCTGAAAGGTCCCAATAATCGTCTAAATTGGGCACTTTTCGCCTGCAACGGCCCCATTTTGCTGACTTTGTGCGGTTGAGAGCCATTCTATAGTAAGCACGCAGGGGAGCCTGTGTGTATAAAGGTACTGGATTTCAGGGGAATACTCGGCCATGGCCAAAACCAGTCCGGTCATTTCAAGAAGGTTATTTGCGGCGCTCGGCGTGATCATGCTCTCGGTGGTGATCGTTGGCACCGTGTCGATCCTTGCCCTGATGCGGTTCCAGGCCAGTTATGCAACGCTGAACACTGTTGAACTTCCGACCCTTACCGAAACCGCCCACATCAGCCGGTTGAGCGCATCCATCGCCGAACGCGGTGCCGGCGTGATCGTTGCACCCACCGAATGGGCGCGCATTAGTGAAATTGAAAAAATTCGCGACGACGCCGCATGGTTGGATGAAATTCTGAACAGCACCCCCAGCGAAGTGCTTTCCCAAGCCCGTAGAGCCTCGTTGCTGGACCTGAAGCAGGAACTGATCGCCACTTATAACCGCCTGACGGTGCTTTCAGATGAACGCATTCAACTCGATAGAATTCTTTCCGGTCACAACGATGAAATCCACCTGTTGCAGGAAGACCTGATTACGTTCCAGTATTCGACAAATCTTTCCGCTGGCAAGTTCATTCCATCGGGGCCCATACAGCAATGGACCGAGCTGATTGGCGGCAGCCTGATCGAACTTTCGGCCATGACCGATGCCGAACATCAGGCGCCCCTGAATAAAAAACAGAACGTGATCGTCCGCCAAATTACCGAAGCCGCAAGACTGCTTTCGTTTACCCCGAAAGAAGCCCAAATCATCGGGGGTGCGATTATGGAAAGGGTGCAGGCGGCGACGTTAGGGCCTAATAACGTATTTGAAGCCCGGCAAAAACAGCTTCAGCTTGACCTGGTGATCGAAGCAACACTGGAACATTCCAAATCCATTGCTGAGCGTTTTCTGTCCGCAACCGAACTAACAATTATTGATATTAAAACGGCCATTTCCGAAAAAGGTGTGCTGACCGGAAATGAAATGACGCTGATTGTCGACCTTGTGGTTGGGCTAATTATACTTTCAATGCTAATCGCGATCGTTACGTTTTATTACATTAACCGCACGGTATTGATGCGCTTGAGCTCGCTTCGTTTGAGCATGCTGTCGCACGTTGATGGCGAAGGCCTGCCCATTGATACGAGCGGTAATGACGAAATTGCGGAAATGGCAAATTCGCTGGGTTATTTCGTGGACGCCATCCACACTCGCGAAGAAGGTCTGCGCCATGCCAAAGACGACGCCGAACATGCCAGCGTCGCCAAAACCCGCTTTCTCGCGGCCGCCAGCCATGACCTGCGCCAACCGTTGCAGGCGCTGAACCTTTTTGTCTTTGCCTTGGCGGCGCAGGAAAATGATCCGGAAAAGCAGGAAACCATCAAGCTGATCCGCAATTCGCTGGATTCTCTAAAAGAATTGCTCAACACGCTGTTGGATATTTCCAAGCTGGAAGCCGGTGTGGTGAAGCCCAACAAACGTGACTTTGACGTTGGCGCGGTGCTGGAACGCATCACCACAGAACTGGCCCCGGTGGCGTGGACCCGCGACATCGAGCTTCGCTGGGTCCCCTCGTCGGCACGGGTTTTTTCAGACCCGCTGTTGGTCGAAACCATTTTGCGCAATCTGGTCGATAACGCCATCAAGTACGCCGGCAAAAGCCGCGTGGTTATCGGGTGTCGCCATCGCGCAGACCAGCTGAAAATCGAAGTCTGGGATGGTGGTGTTGGCATCGCCGAAGATCAGCAAGATTTGATCTTTCAGGATTATTACCAGATCGAAAACGAAGCCCGCCAGCGCAGCCAGGGGTTGGGGTTGGGGCTTTCGATTGTTCGCCGCCTGGCCCGGTTGCTCGATTGTGACGTTGGCTTTTCTTCCCAACCCGGACGCGGAACCGGATTTTGGATTTCAGTTCCACTTTCACAAAGCCAGTCCAGCGCGTCCGTCAACACTGCTGCCCCCACTCAACCCGCAACCATAAACGGCAATGAACACATTGCCATTATTGATGATGACGAAAGTGTGGTTTCGGGGCTGGTGGCGGTGTTGGAAAGATCGGGATATTCAACCCGCGCGATCAGCCATCTGGAAGAACAGCTGGTCGAAGAAAATTTTTCAATGCAGCGGGTGCCCGACCTGATCATCGCCGATTACCGATTGGACGCCGGACTAACGGGACAAGACGCCATTGAACTGGTGCGAAAAAAACTCAACACCATCGTTCCGGCCATTATCATTACCGGCGATACCGCACCTGAACGTTTGCGCGAAGCAAAAGAAAGTGGTTTTGAAATTCTGCACAAGCCGGTCAGCCCCGAAGAACTGTTATCGACGGTGCAACGCACATTGCAGGAAGCCTGAGCAAGAAGCCTGAATTATTCCATCAACTGGGTGCCGCGCGGCACCAGACCCAGCCGCATGGCGGAGTACGCAGCCTCGGTTCGGTTGGTGGCATCCAACGCACTGATGATGGCTGATATGTGAACACGCACGGTATTTTCTGAAATACTGAGGCGATGAGCAATTTCCTTGTTGGAATTGCCGGTCGCCATCAGGCGAAGCACTTCCAGCTGACGGCGCGTCAGTGTGGGCGCATCGCTGGCGCCGCTGCGATTGCCTTGATCGCCAAAGCCCGGCGGCATACACACGCCCCCTGAAAGTACCAGTTTAAGCGAATTGACCATCACATCACCGGACGCGGATTTTGGGATGTAGCCCCGGGCGCCCAATTCCATGGCGCGCGAGATGGTGACCTGGTCTTCCATGGCAGACAGGATAATGACCGGCAATTCGGGCTTGGCGTCGTGAATGGAAACCAGCGCCTCCAGGCCGTTACCTTCGGGCAGGTCAAGATCCAGCAGCACCAGATCCAGGTTCACTTGTGAAACCGCCTGTTGGGTGGCTTCTTTGCCGGTACCGGCCTCAATGATATCCAGATCATCGCCCAGCTGTTTCAGCACCAGCACCAAACCGGCGCGAAACAGTTTGTGATCGTCCGCAATCAAAATTCGCATGTTGGTTTTGTTCCACCGCCCTGTTTGTAATCACCGTATCCCTCGAACCCGGCCTTAAACAATGCATATTCCGCTAGTTATGGAAACACAACATTTTTGAGCCTGTGACCTATTGCGCCCCAGAGATCTTACCCGGGCTTAGTCTGAATAGATTAGGTTTCTCACCCGTCCGTTTAATAGCCCTTTGTTTCAGGGTAGTTACTATCATTGATGTGTGTTCATTGATGTGCATCCCCATTTGTACATCAATGGTTTCTCCGCCTAGGAGAACAAGGGGTCTATGATCTTCTTGCCGGTGAGAGCGCTTGCGCTTTCACCGGTTTTTTTTGCCCAATAGCCAAGCGGCCTCAAAAAAAGTGCCACAAAAACGCCGCGTGCGGCATGATGGTCGTGCCACAAAAAAAGCCCAGCCGGTAAGGCTGGACTTTTCATGGTGGGCACGACTGGGATTGAACCAGTGACCCCCTCGATGTCAACGAGGTGCTCTCCCGCTGAGCTACGCGCCCTAACCCGCCGTGGACCCACAAAGCAAAGTGGGCCGGGCGGTGCTGGAAGGCGCTTTTTAGTCGCTTCGCGCGCTTAAGGCAAGCCCCCAATCGGCCCCGGCCAAGCCCAATTGGCCTGATTTCCTTGCATGGGCCGCACGGGAAGGCTAACACCTATCTAAGCCCCAAAGCCTGCGAATTTAAGAGGATTTATGCAAGCCACCCCCACCCCGCACCTGAGCGAGCTCGTTGATCCATTTGTGAGCCAACTGGAAGCCCCGTTCGAGATCATGGCCCCAGCCAGCCAGCGGGTGCCGGTGGTGTTTGCGTCGCCGCACAGCGGGCGAGTCTATCCCGACCGCTTCAAAGCCCAGTCGTGTCTGGATGATGTGGCGCTGCGCAGGTCGGAAGACGCGTTTGTCGATGCCTTATATCAATCCGCGCCCGATCACGGCGCGCCGTTGCTCATGGCACGCTTTCCCCGCGCCTATGTGGACCCCAACCGCGAAGCTTGGGAGCTGGACCCGCAAATGTTTAACGGGCCCCTTCCCGATCACGTCAACACCACATCGCCACGGGTGCGCGCCGGGCTGGGAACCATGGCCAAGGTGGTCACCGATGGTGCCGACATATATAAAGACAAGCTCGATTTTTCTGAGGCCCAACTGCGTATTGAACATTGTTACCAACCTTATCACGGGGCGCTGAAAAACCTGTTGGATGAAACCCACAAGCATTTCGGGGCACACCTGTTAATCGATTGCCATTCCATGCCGTCGGTCGGCGGGCCTATGGATCAGGATCCGGGCTTGGGCCGGGTCGATATGGTGCTGGGTGATGCCGGTGGCACGTCGTGTACGCGGCTGGTCCGCGAACGGGTACAGGAAATATTGCAAGGCATGGGCTACCGGGTGGTGCTAAACACGCCTTATGCTGGCGGTTTCACCACGCGCCATTACGGAAAACCGTTTCAGGCGCGCCACGCCCTGCAAATCGAAGTAAACCGGGCGCTTTATATGAACGAAGACACCATCACCAGAAACGATGGCTTTGATACGCTTAAAAATAACCTGGACCAACTGATCAAGGCCATCGCCACTTTCACGCCCGAACAACTTAGCAAACCCTGAGCCGATAAACCGATGAACACCGCACAAAACAAACCAAATATTACTGTTCGCGACTGCACGGCGCGCGATATGGATGCGGTGCAACGCATCTACGCGCATCATGTGGAAAACGGGGTGTCGAGCTTTGAAGAAACCGCACCAGACGTCGAAGAAATGACCCGTCGGCGTGAAAAGGTGTTGGAAAAAAACTGGCCCTTTATTGTGGCTGAAGCCGATGGCGTGGTGATGGGTTATGCGTACGTATCATCGTTTCGTCCGCGTTCGGCCTATCGCCACACGGTGGAAAATTCCGTTTATGTTGAACCCGAAGCCACGGGCCAGGGTTTTGGCACCAGCCTGCTCAGCGAACTGATTGAGCGTTGCACTGAACTGGGCTATCGCCAGATGGTGGCCGTCATCGGCGGCGGTACCAACACGGCATCCATTTCGTTGCACGAACGCTTCGGCTTTCATCATGTCGGCACGCTCAATTCCACCGGCTTCAAGATAGGCCGCTGGGTCGATACCGTGATCATGCAGCGCGCCCTGGGCGTGGGCGACACCACCCTTCCAAAATAATTATCTTCGCTGAATTAAGTGGCATAAGCCTTGCAACGCTTTTCTCATGCAATACCCGTTTGCCCGCCTGGATCTGTTTAAAAGTCGCCTCTGGGGCTTTGCCCTGGTGCTGACGGCAGCATGGCCGATGGCCGCCACTGGCGCGACGTCTGAGGCCACAGGCACCGCCCAAGCATTTGAAAGCTTTGCCAAAACTTGCGCCACCCAAACGTTTGCGGCGGAACGCGACCGGGCCATTCCCCGTGGGCTTTTGGGCGCCATCGCGCTGGCCGAAAGCGGACGCTGGAACCCGGCAGGAGGCGAAAATGGGGAAAACGGGGAAAATATTGCCTGGCCGTGGACGGTTACGGCCAAGGGAAAGGGGAATTTCTTTCCCACCCGTAATCAGGCGGTGACGTTCGTTTACGAACTGATGGCCGACGGCATCGAAAACATCGATGTGGGCTGTATGCAGATCAACCTGATGCACCACGCGGACGCTTTCGAAGATGTGGAAAGCGCGTTTGATCCGGCCCTAAATGTTGCCTACGGCGCAAATTACCTGATGCGCCAATATGCCAGCGCCAAATCGTGGATCAAGGCGGCCGGCAATTATCATTCCACCACCCCAGACCTCAACCGCGCCTATCGCGACAAGGTACGCAAACTTTGGCGCAGTGCCGCGGTGCTTCGCAAACCTCACAACCCCAATTCACCCAATGGCAAATTCGAAGCAACCGTGCAAACCGCACGGCTTGATCCCAAAACATTTCTTGAACGCGAGGAACCAATGGCGGTGCTGATGCGTCCGCACAGGTTTGGTGATGGCTTAAATACCGCCCTTGCCCCCACAGTTATCAGCCCGGCGGCACGCCACATTGCGCGCCTGAACCAGTGGCGGGCCGAACAGGTGCGCACTTTAAGCGCGCGCCACGTGCGAAATTTCAACGATGTGATCGCACGCCAAGCCAGCCTCGGCTTGCCGACCCTGACCCAGCCAACCATTTCCCACCACTTCTAGTCTGAAAAATCAGTATTTTTGCCTTGCTTCATGCGGAAACCGCGGGTATTCCATGGGGCCCGATTTTTACCAACTTGGCATTGCCCATTTTTGGGACCATCCCCATATTCCTTGTATTGATGTCTCAAAAAGAATTAAAAAAACCATGACCCCTGCACAAAAAACCCAAAGCGAAATCCGCCTGAACGCCGACGTTCTGACCACCACGCTTGAACTGAAAGACGCGCGCGTGGTCGATATCGGGTGCGGCGATGGCAGCCTGGTGCGCCTGATGGCGCGCCATGGTGCGCGGGTGTTTGGCGTGGATAACAGCGATTTGCAGCTGGCAAAAGCGCGCGCCGCCAAGCCTGCGGGCAACGAGGTCTATTATGATGGCCGCGCCGAGGCCCTGCCGTTTGATGATGCGTGCATTGATGTGGCGATGTTTTTTAACAGCCTGCATCATGTGCCGGCTAAAAACATGACCGCTGCGCTGATTGAAGCCGTCAGGGTCTTGAAACCGGGCGGTATTTTATATGTTTCCGAACCGCTTGCCTTTGGCCCCCATTTCGATTTGATGCAGCCGGTTCACGACGAAACCCAGGTGCGCGCCGAGGCGCAAAAGGCCATTGCGGGTGCAGAGACCCTTGGGCTGAAGCGGATCAATGAAATCCGCCATACCCATCCGGTCCATCTGGATGATTTCGATGCCTTTCGCGAACGCATGCTGCGCATCAATCCGGGCCAAGCCGATGCCTTTGGAAAAATGGAGAAAAAGCTCCAGGACGCCTTTGCCACCTTGGCCAAACCGGGCGAAAAGGGCTTCGTTTTCGATCAGCCCATGCGCGTGGATATCTTCGAAAAAGCCTGATTTTCACCCTTTTTTCATTTCCTCATGCGCTAATAACAGGTCCCATGCGCTATACTTCTTGGGGCTTGACCCGATTCTCTTTTTTAGAGGAAATCGACCATGGACGACGATGACACATTTGGCAGCGGCACCGATGAAGATACGGATGCCCTTCTGGATGTTCCGCTGGAAGTAACCGCCGTATTAGGCACTTCACAAATGAAGGTTAGCCAGCTGCTCAAAATGGGCCGTGGCGCGGTGATCCAGCTTGACCGTGGCGTCGGCGAAGACATCGAAATCCGCGCCAACGGCAACCTGATCGCGCGCGGCGAAGTGGTGGTGGTCGAAGATCATCTGGCCGTGACCATGACCAAGATCATCAAGACCCAGATCAAATCCTGATAACTCTCTAATCCATCCCCCCTAGCGGGCGTGAACCCGTGGCAGGTCGGCCCACGCGGTGGTATAGCGGGGCGAGCGCAAACCCTGGCGCATGTGCCAGCCCAAGTGCGGGCTGCGCGCCCCCACATGCAACAAATCGCGCCCACCAACGCGCATACCATTTATTTTTTCCAACGCGGCTTGCAGATCACCGGCGCGGCTATCTTCTTCAGGCTTAAGCGAAAACAGGGTCGGCTGTGCGCGATCCGCGGCCATTAAATCCAGCGCCATGACGCCCGCTTTTTTATAGGCAAAGCCCGGTCGGTACGCTTTTTCCAGCGCCACCAATGCGGCGCGGGTCAAATCCACGGTGCGACCCGATGGCGCCGCCAGCGCCGCCATGGCGGACCCGCGTGTTTGCGAGGCGTGATCGTTAAAACGATCGGTCAGCAAAAAAACGCTGACACTTCCCGCCACCATGCCTTCACCGTTCAGCCGTTCCGATACGCGGGCGGCAAAGTTGGCGACGGCTTCTTTTAAATCATCAAGTGCGCCCACGGTTTTGGAAAACGAACGCGACGCCACGCACGATTTTCGGTCAGCGGGCTGGTTTTCGATGGAAAATACCGGTGTGCCCAAAAGCTCAACCTGGGTGCGCGCACCGACCACCCCCATTTTTGAACGCACCCCCGTGGCTGGAAGCTGGGCAAACTCAAGTGCGGTGTAAACCCCTTGGGATTTCAGGCGTTTGTTCCACTGCCGCCCGATACCCCACACATCGCCCACCGGGGTGCGGGCAAGCGCGTCCAGCACCGCGGCGTCATCTGCCAGCACCCGAACGCCGTTTAAGTCTGCATCTTTCTTGGCCCGCTCAGACGCGATCTTGGCCAGCGTCTTGGTGGTTGCCACGCCCACCGATACGGGAAGGCCGGTCCAGCGGCGCACGGTGCGGCGCAGATTGTGGGCTTCGGCCTGCATCCATTCAGCCGATACGT
>DAOVVL010000319.1 GCA_030637205.1 Thalassospiraceae bacterium
ACTGGCTGACGCCGGTTTTGATCTGGTTGATCCCGGTTCAGGCGCGGGCCTTTCCGGTGCCATCGCCAAGGCGTATGAGCGCAAACAGGCATGGTTTGGCTATTACTGGGCACCGACGGCGGTGTTGGGTAAATACAAGATGGTCAAGGTTGATTTCGGCAGCGGCATCAACAAGGATGAATTCATAAGTTGTACATCCAGCGCCGATTGCGAAAACCCCAAGGTCACCATGTATCCGCCTTCACTGGTAGAAACCGTGACCACCGAAGGTTTTGCCAACCGTTCGCCCGAAGCGTTCGCCTACCTTGCCAAGCGCGGCTTCAAAAACGCCCAGATGAACGATCTGCTGGCATGGATGGAAGACAACCAGGCCGATGGCAACATCGTCATGGAACATTTCCTGAAAAACTACGAAAGCACCTGGACGCCGTGGGTATCTTCTGACACCGCCGCGAAAGTTAAAAAGGCGCTTGCCAGCATGTAACACTACTTGCCCGCCCTCGGACATACTTGGGGGCGGGCAAATCGTTACCCCTACATTCTAACCGGCCCTTTAGAAACCGGAGACCCCGATGGCAGCCGAAAGCTGGTTGACCGAATTTCCCGAAATGGAACGCGCCGATCTTGTGTCTATCCGCAAGGCTCTGGATATGAGCTATCGGGAATTTTCCCGCAACTGGGGCGATGCCATCGAGGCGCTGTTCGATCCGCTTTTGATCTTTCTGGTGTGGTTTGAAAAACTGCTGCTGGCGACGCCGTGGTGGCTGGTGCTGGCGGTGTTGGTCGCACTTGTTTATCTGGCCAGCCGTTCGTGGAAGCTGTCGCTGGGAGTGGTGATTTCGTTTTTGCTGATCGGGTATTTCGGCATGTGGGAAAACACCATGCGCACGCTATCCATTATTACGGTGTGCACGCTGCTTTCGATCGCGGTGGGTATTCCCATCGGCATAGCCATGGCGCGGTCCAACCGGGTGCAGATGATTGTGACACCGATCCTCGACATCATGCAGACCATGCCGGCGTTTGTTTACCTGATCCCGGTGGTGATGCTGCTGGGTATCGGCAAGGTGCCGGGCGTGATCGCGGTGGTGATCTATGCCATTCCGCCGGTAATCCGGCTGACCAATTTGGGCATCAGATTGGTCGACAAGGAAGTTCTCGAAGCCGCCACCGCGTATGGCGCTAGCCGGTCGCAGCGCCTGTGGGGGGTGCAGTTGCCGCTGGCCATGCCGACCATTATGGCGGGCATCAACCAGACCATTATGATGGCGCTGGCGATGGTGGTGATCGCGTCGATGATCGGGGTCAAGGGCTTGGGCCAGCCGGTGTTGAAATCCATCACCAACCAGTATTTCACCATGGGATTGTTTAACGGCCTTGCCATCGTGGCGCTGGCGATTGTGTTTGACCGCGCATCGCAAGCTTATGCCAAGCGCACCCAGAAACATTTAGGCAGGCGCACCGAATGAGCGATCCCCTGATCCATGTTGAAGGTTTGTACAAGGTGTTCGGCACCAACCCCGATGGCGTGATGGGGATGGTGAACGATGGCAAATCCAAAGATGACATCCTGGCTGAGACCGGCCATGCGGTAGGCCTGCGCGACATCAACCTTTCCATCAACCAGGGCGAAATTTTTGTCATCATGGGGCTGTCGGGTTCCGGCAAGTCTACCCTGATCCGCCATTTTAACCGCCTGATTGAACCCACCCGCGGTAACATCACCATCGAAGGCACGGATGTGATGAAGCTGGACGCTGCGGGGCTGGAACAGTTTCGCCGCCACCGCATGTCGATGGTGTTTCAACACTTCGGCTTGATGCCGCACCGAACCGTGATCGAAAACGTGGCTTATGGTTTGATGGTGCAGGGGATGGATAAAAAAGAACGCCACGAAAAAGCATCCCAGTGGCTCGAAGCCGTGGGGCTTGCCGGATATGACGCGCAATACCCCATGCAGCTTTCGGGCGGCCAGCAACAACGGGTCGGTCTTGCGCGCGCCCTTTGCACCGACGCTGACATCTTGCTGATGGACGAAGCGTTTTCAGCACTCGATCCCCTGATCCGCAGCGAAATGCAGGACCAGTTGATCGAATTGCAAAGCCGCCTGCATAAGACCATCATCTTTATTACCCACGATCTGGATGAGGCACTGCGCATCGGTGATCGCATCGCGATTTTGAAAGACGGCGAACTGTCACAAGTCGGCAGGCCCGAAGAAATTCTGCTCAATCCCGCAGATGATTATGTGGAAGCGTTCGTGCGCGATGTAAACCGCGCGCGGGTGCTGACCGCCGACGTGGTGATGAAACCGCCGGCTTGTCGTTTGACCACCGAAAATCTCGATGAGGCCTTAAAACAGATGCGCGGACATAACCGCGATTACGGCTACGTTTTTGATAATGACGACGATTACAAAGGCGTGGTCACGCGCGAACTGATCGAAGTTGCTATTGGTGAGCCGGGCACCAACGCGGACCTTGCAGAACTGGCCGAAGAAATGCCGACCGTGCAACCCGACACGTCGCTGGAACAAGTCCTGCCGACGACGCTGGAACAGCCGTACCCCGTGCCCGTGGTGGACGAAGAAGGCGACTTTCAGGGCGTGGTATCACGCAAATCCATGATCTCGGTGTTGGGCGAAGGCAGTGGCAATGGCAATGGTGGCGCGAAATAATACCTGCTTTTAGGGCAGCGTGACGGTGATCTCGGCTCCGCCCAACCCATGAACTTTGTCATGTGCGCGCAAGGTCACCTTCTGAATTCCATCCGGTATCTGAACACCGCTTAATGATCGGGTGAACGGCTGCTCACCCACGTGGGGGTGCGCCAATACGCGCTCGCCCAAAACCGCACCATCGGGGGCCACGACTGCCCAAGCATCGGCATAATGAT
>DAOVVL010000323.1 GCA_030637205.1 Thalassospiraceae bacterium
CAAGTCCGACGCCGGCCAATAACCTGAACACCAATGCCGACCAGAAGCCGCTGGCGAACAACGCGAAACCGATTGATGAAAGCGCTGTGAGCGCCAATGCAAAAATATATACGCGCCTTGCACGGATGCGGTCGGTCAGGCTGGAAAGCACCGGGACCGCGACCAGATAGCCTGCGTAAAAGATGCCGTTGATCCACCCGGCGTCGGTGTTTGTTAAGTTCCATTCACCGATAAAACCCGGCAACAGGGCTGGAAAGGTAGCAAAGCCCAACATGCCCAGAACTTCAGCCAGACATATGATGAAGGTAATGGCCACCGGACCGTGTGCGGGAAGGATTGGATTTGGGCGCATGAATGTATCCTACGCCACCAACCGTGGGCACGTTAGATATGAATTGCCCGCCCGATGGCGGCCAGTGCCGCTTCCTTGACGGCTTCGGCGGTGCCGGGATGGGCGTGACAGGTGCGCGCCACATCTTCGGCGGCGCCTTCAAATTCCATCGCCAGAACCACTTCCTGAACCAGCTCGCCCGCGCCGGGGCCGATGATATGGCACCCCAGCACGCGGTCGGTTTGTTTGTCAGACAGGATTTTAACAAATCCTTCCGCATCTGAATTGGCCCGTGCGCGCGAATTGGCGCTGAACGGAAACTTGCCGACCACATATTCAACGCCATCGGCTTTTAACTGTTCTTCGGTTTTGCCCACCGCGGCGATTTCCGGATGCGTATAAACCACGCCCGGAATAGCGCCATAGTTCACATGGCCGGCTTCGCCCGCAATGCGTTCCATGCACGCGATGCCTTCTTCTTCGGCCTTGTGCGCCAGCATGGCCCCGCCGATGACATCGCCAATGGCGTAAATGCCCGCAACATTGGTCTGATAGTGCGCATCGACGGGAATGAAGCCGCGCTCGTCGGTCGCAACGCCAGCGTCTTTCAGACCCAGCGCGTCGCTATAGGGGCGCCTGCCCACAGACACCAGCACGATGTCGGCTTTCAGTTTTTCCGCCTTGCCGCCTTTAGCCGGTTCCACCGTCAACGTCACACCGCCTTTGGCCGCCTTGGCAGACGTGACCTTGGTTGCGTTTTTAATCTTCATGCCCTGCTTTTTAAACGTGCGTCCGGCCTGCTTGACGATTTCTGCGTCCATGCCCGGCAAGATCGCGTCGAGAAATTCAACCACGGTGACCTCAGCACCCAAACGCCGCCAAACCGATCCCAGTTCCAGCCCGATCACCCCGCCACCGATCACGATCATGGATTTGGGAACTTTGGTGAGCTTTAACGCGCCGGTGGACGACACGATTTGTTTTTCGTCAATATCAACGCCTTTCAACGGGGCCACTTCGGACCCGGTGGCGATGACGATATTTTTAGCCGTGATGGTTTGTTTGTTTTTGCCCGATGTGACCTCAACCGTTCCGGGCGCGGTGATTTTGCCGCTGCCGATCAGGTGTTCGATCTTGTTTTTCTTGAACAGATAAGCGATGCCGTTGGTCAGGTCTTCGACCACCTTGTCCTTGCGGCCCATCATGGTTTTCAGGTTGACCTTCAGGCCCTTGACCTCGATGCCGTGGTTGGCAAATTCGGTTTCAGCCAGTTCATAATGGTGCGAGGACTGCAACAATGCTTTCGACGGGATGCAGCCAACGTTCAGGCACGTGCCGCCCAGCGTGGACCGCTTGTCAACGCACGCCGTTTTCAGGCCCAATTGCGCAGAACGAATGGCGGCAACGTACCCGCCGGGGCCGCCGCCGATGATGATCACGTCAAATGGGGTATCGCTCATTCGAGTTCTCCGATGATATTAAGCGTCGATCATAATGCGTTCGGGGTCTTCGACACATTCCTTGACCCGCACCAGGAACTGCACCGCTTCGCGACCATCAATGATGCGGTGGTCGTAAGATAACGCCAGATACATCATGGGCCGCGCTTCTATGCTTCCGTCCGCCATCACCATCGCGCGTTGCTGGATTTTGTGCATGCCCAAAATACCCGATTGCGGGGTGTTGAGGATCGGCGTTGATTGCAACGACCCAAACACCCCGCCATTGGTAATGGTAAAGGTGCCGCCGGTCAGCTCGTCCATGGTGAGCCGCCCTTCGCGGGCGCGCAAGCCATAGTCGTTGATGGTCTGTTCGATCCCGGAAAAGTCCAGCGCGTCACAATCGCGCACCACCGGAACCACCAGCCCCTGCGGCGTGCCGACCGCGATGCCGATATCGTAATAGTTTTTATAAACAATATCGGTGCCGTCAATTTCCGCGTTCACGGCGGGAAATTCACGCAGCGCCGTGACGCAGGCCTTGGCGAAAAACGACATGAAGCCGAGCTTCACGCCGTGGCGTTTCTCGAACCCGGCCTTGTATTTGTTACGCATTTCCATGACCGCGCCCATATCGACCTCGTTAAAGGTGGTAAGCATGGCGGCGGTGTTTTGCGCTTCCTTGAGGCGTTCGGCAACGCGTTTGCGGAGCCGCGTCATGGGTACGCGTTCTTCGCGCGGCCCGTCAACACGCGGCGGATATTGCGCGGCACCTGAATTTTGTGCGTCCGATTTGGTGATACGCCCGGCGGGGCCGGTGCCCTGAACCGATCCCCGATCGACACCTTTTTCTTCCATGATCTTGCGCGCCGCCGGCGAAGTCGCGGCGGGCGTTGCAGCAGGTGTAGGCTTGGGTGCGGGTTCAGGCTTGGGTGCGGGTGCGGGTGCAGGTGCCGCTTTTGTTTCTTCTTTTGCCG
>DAOVVL010000229.1 GCA_030637205.1 Thalassospiraceae bacterium
ACCCCTGGGGATTGAAGATGGTGCCGCGACTGTCGGCGGCTGCAACCAGCGTGACGCCCTTTTGTGCAAGGAAACGCGCACCATGCATGCCGACAGAGCCAAAGCCCTGAACCGCTAGTCGCGCACCATCGAGATCGAAATCGCAGTTGTCGATGGCAACGCTGGCAGCACAGGACAGGCCAAAACCAGTTGCGCCCAACACGTCGAGCGGAATGCCACCCACAGAACGGGGCAGGACAACGGCGCGGTCGATTTCATCATTGACCCAGGCCATGCAAACCTCATCGGTGCCCATGTCAGGGCCAAAGATATAGTTTGTCTCGCCTTCAAGCGCCTTGGCGAAGGCACGGATCATGCCTTCCTTCTTTTCAATGGGCATCTTGGGATCGCCGACCATTACCGACTTACCGCCACCATGTTGTAAACCTGCGGCCGCATTCTTCATGGTCATGGCGCGGGCCAGTCGAAAGCATTCCCTTAGCGTCACATCCGGGGCCATGCGCAGACCGCCAATGGAAGGGCCGGCGGCAACGTTATCCACCACCAATATTCCCTTAACGTTATACTTGGGTACATTGACGTGAATAACCTTCAGGGGACCGAGATTATCTGCGAAAGAAAAGACATCTGCCATGTCCGCTTCCCTACGCTGTTAAGGTGATCACAACCACAGCAATTATAAACGAATGACATCCTTGAGATGCTCGCCAAGGTCTTGAAGGTTGAGGTGGGTTAGATCCTTGCCAAGCTCAGCCGTTATCTTGCCTTTGACGTTGGTATTCATTTTTTTGCGCAGCGCGCCCATGATTTCCGGCGGGGCGACAACAACCAGCGCGTCAAAAACACGGTCATGGTCCGCCTTTTCCAGAAAATCTGCCATGTCACCGGCAAAGCGGTGTTTCTCGAAGCTGTGCCAGTTGACCTTTGATTCCACGGCATGGCTCGAAGAGCCGCCACCTCGACCGCGGCCAGGCTTGTCGGAAACCATATCGCGGGTGGGGGCGTGGTTAGCGGCAAATTCGTAATTCAACGCAGGCTCCAGCCCCTTTCCCAAACCATTATTCTCGACGATGCGGGCTCGGGCACCGTCTGCGACCAAAATCCATGTTTTGCGATTTTTCATGAGGCACCTCTCATTTAGCAGATGCTCTTTAGACCTCTATAATGGTAGCACAATTTGGACAGTTCCTCCACACAAGCACAGGCAGGCAGAGGGGCCACGATGAACCCGGAAATGATAGGCCTTAAGCGGCGCTTCATATGTGACGAGATGCTGAACAGGCTGGCGCGCTGGCTTCGAGCGGCCGGTTATGACACGGAACAGGTCGCGCATGGTGTTAATGATCGCGACCTGATGGCCCATGCCGTGGCAAGCGATCGCCTGATTCTCACCCGCGATCACAAGTTTCTTGAGCGTCGCGGATCCGCTTCGCAGGTATTTCTGGTTATTTCCGGCGCCATTGACGAACAAGCGCACGAACTCACCGCACCGCTTGGGATCAACTGGCTGAAGGCGCCGTTCAGCCGCTGCCTTATGGATAACGCACCGCTTCGCCCTGCCATCAAAGCGGAAATTGACGACCTGCCCTGGCCCAGCCAAAGCCTGACTGGCCCCTTTACAACCTGCCCCGATTGCGGGCGTCATTACTGGACCGGCAGCCACACCCTGCGGATGCGGGACAAACTTGAGGCGTGGACACGAGGGCAATTTGAGCGCGTTTCAATTTAAACTGAGCCTGCCCGCGTTACCGCGAGCGCACAAGTTTTGCTCTGCGGCTAACCACGAAGCGGCAGCGCCGCGTGCGGCATTAAAAAAAGCCCCTCACCGGCGTCTGCTTCTTCAATGCCGCAAAGGTGCGCAATGTGGTGGTCTTGCCACTGGCGCTGGGGCCGAGCAAGGCAAAGAACTCGCCGTCGGCAACTTCCATATCAAGGCCGTCAACGGCTTTGACATCGTCGAAGTGTTTCACCAGACCCCGTAGCGAAAGTGCGGTCATGAACTTTCTCCGACCTTGACCCACACGCCGCCTTTGTTGCTCGATTCGACCGCAGCGGTGATGAACTTCAAACCGTTTACCCCGTCGATCACGCCGGGAACCAGCGATGCCATGGGGTTGGGGTCGCGCCCTTCCAGACGGGCCGTGATCAATTCGGCAACGTCGCAATAGATGTTGGCAAAACCTTCGAGGTAGCCTTCGGGATGGCCCGGCGGAATGCGGGTGCCGTGCGCGGCTGCGTCACCTGCGCCATGAGAGCCGCGCGTAATGGTTCTGGGCGCTTCGCCAAATGCTGAGAAAGTTAACTGGTTGGGATGTTCCTGTTCCCAGAACAGCCCGCCCTTTTCACCAAAGATACGAACCTTCAAGGCATTTTCATTTCCCGGTGCAACCTGGCTGGCCCACAACATGCCGCGCGCGCCACCGTCGTAGCGCAGCATCATGTTGACGTTGTCATCCAGCTGGCGGCCTTCAACAAAGGCCGTGAGGTCCGCACACAATTCATCAAGTTCAAGACCGGTAATAAAGGCCGCAAGGTTATAAGCGTGCGTGCCGATATCGCCGATGCAGCCGCCCGCACCGGAACGCGCCGGATCGGTGCGCCACTGGGCTTGCTTGTTGTCACCGTCTTCTTCTTTATTGGTCAACCAGTCTTGCGGATACTCAACCTGGATCACACGAATTTTGCCCAACTCGCCGGCTGCGACCATGGCGCGGGCTTGGCGGATCATCGGATAGCCGGTGTAATTGTGGGTCAGCGCAAAAATCAGACCGCTTTTTTGAACGGCATCAACCAGATCGTTCGCGTCTTCAAGGGTTGAGGTCATCGGCTTGTCACAAATCACATGGATGCCGGCTTCCAACATGGCCTTGGCAGCCGCCGCGTGAACGTGGTTGGGGGTTACGATGGCGCAAACGTCAATGCCGTCTTCGCGCGCGGCTTCGGCCTTGGCCATTTCTTCAAAGCTGCCATAGGCGCGGTCCGCCTCAATGCCCAGTTCCGCCGCCGATGCCTTGGCGCGTGCGGGATCGGATGAAAGCGCACCGGCCACCAGCTCGTATTTACCATCAAGGCGCGCCGCGATGCGGTGTACACCGCCGATAAATGCACCTTGCCCGCCACCGACCATGCCGAGGCGCAACGGACGTGTGATTGTGGTGTTTTTATTTCCTTCGATAGTCATCGCCCTGCCCCCCGGTAAGTGCCGCACATGGTTATGATCTTTATTACCTGAACGTCATGGCCGGGCCGAAACGTGAATGGAAGTTTTATAACGACCCCAAGCACGACTGGATTATGAACAAGCCCGAATAAGAAAAGCAGGCCATTTCGTCTCACTGTGCTTCACTTTAGAGCCACGGCTTAAACCTGTAACACGGCTTCGATAACAAAGCCGTCGTCTTGTGGGTATTTATTACGACACTTTGTGATGGCGCTGGCTTCAGTCTCAGCCTTGAATTCAATGTAATGGGTGTCAGCCCAGCTGTCTTCGTATCTCTTGTGTCTCTCACCATCTGCAACAAGCTCGCGTACCTTCTGATTATAGATTGCGATTTCATACGTGTGCATTTTTCCCCTCCAAATCCTGCATCTAGCCGATGGAACAAATGATCCCCCGGACCCTGTCTTTAAGATTGAACTTATCAAACAAACGAACCTGTTAGCCAATGGTTTGTGACGTCCGGTGCTGGCATAAGCGGACATCGCAGAAGCGTTGCGGGGGGTGGATTTGTCAATAAGCGGGCTTTGGCCCGTTTTTGATCCTGGGCGCTGCGCACCTGCGGACCGGATCTTCGATCCGTCTTTCGGGCGCTGCCTTAGGCGGCGCGCCCTCACGAACCGGTTGGCCCATTCACGCTATCGCCACGACAAAATAAAAAAGGGCCGCACGAGGCGGACCTTTTTGATTTTGGTTGCGGGGGCCCGCAAACAACGAGAATCACTGATCTTGCCAGTACGTCTGTAGGTTCAAATCGGGGGCTCGCAGCCACCTTTACCGAACGCGAAAGAAATGGTGGAAATCCAGCAAATGACAACAAATCCAGGCTTGAATTTGAACCAACAATCATCGGGTTA